>NZ_KV794547.1:525751-538883 GCF_001808785.1 Streptococcus sp. HMSC077D04
TTTTTTTCTTGACTTCTTTCTTTTCTTTTCCATAAGGGACAAAGAGCAAATAAAGGGTCAACACCAAAAATCCAGCACTATAAGCTAAGAAAGTAGCTGTCCAACCAAAGGCCAACAACTGACCGACTGCCAAGGTGATGAGAGAAGCCCCAACAACCTCTGCAGAACCGCGTAGCCCTAACATCTGAATTCGCGTTTTTCCTTGATAGCGTTCACTAATAATGGAAATGGCCTTGGCATTAATCATCCCTACACCCAAACCAAAAAGAATCCGTGTTCCAAAGACAAAGGGATAGGCTTGATACCAAAAGGGTGCTGTTCCACTCAGTGATAAAATCAGCAAGCCCAAACTAATCTGTAAGCGCTCAGGAAATATTTTTTCTAAGATGCCATTTAGTAGTAACATAATCATGATCCCGAAGGAAGGCAAGCTCGCCAAGAGCTCAATTTGTTCCTTAGGATAGCCTTGATAATAGTCAAACATGGCTGGCAGGGCACTCGAGATGGAAAAGGATGTAATCAAAACGAGGGAGAGAGCCAAAATACTGGCCCGTTCTAAAAATTGTTTCATGAAATCTCTTTCTATATTTCTCTTAGTCTTCTAATTTTTTGATAGTTATCAAACAGGCAAGAAAAGAAGAAGCCTCTTTAGTGTATAGACTCCTTCTTAAACTAGAAAATAAATCCCTTGTATCTTAGGATGACTTTCTCTTGATTTGCTTAATAAAGTAGAAGATAAATCCTGCCACCATATAGGCAACAAAGATAATCAGACACCACTTGAACACGACATCCCACCCCTTGTTCACATTCAAAAAGAAGTAAGGGAAGGGACTGACCTTAGAATTAGGAACATCAAGTTTCAGTACCAAGCCATTAAAAAGAGCAAAAATCATATACAGCAAGGGTAAAATCGTCCACACAACTGGATCCCAAATCTTGTATTGACCCTGTTTGTCAAAAAAGAGGGTATCTGCGAAAAACCAAAGGGGAACGATATAGTGGCAAAGAAAATTTTCCAGAGTATAGAAATTAGTCGCAATGGGCGCTAAGAGGAAATGGTAAATCACACAGGTAATCATGATACTCATGGTGACTCCACCTTTTAAGCGCAAGAGACTTGGCCTTTGCCAGTTTTCACCTAAACGGCTCATAACCTTTAAGAGATGGAGCGTAAAAATCGCGACTAAAAGGTTGGACAGAACCGTATAATAGAGCAACATCCCAAATCCACCATGCTTGGCGATTTCAAGATAAACTCCCGTAAAAGCCGCTAGAAACAAGAAGATACGGCTATAAAATACTAGTTTATAGTGCTTTGACATGCTTAAATTTTCTTCACAAACTCTGATTTGAGCTTCATGGCACCAAAGCCATCAATCTTACAGTCGATATTGTGGTCGCCTTCTACGATGCGGATATTCTTCACGCGCGTCCCTTGTTTCAAATCTTTTGGCGCACCTTTTACTTTCAAGTCCTTGATGAGAGTTACTGTATCACCGTCAGCCAATTTATTTCCGTTGGCATCGACAGCAACAAGGCCTTCTTCTACATCTGCAACTTCAGCAGGATTCCACTCATAAGCACACTCTGGGCAAACCAGTAGGGCACCGTCTTCGTAGACATACTCTGAGTTACATTTTGGGCAATTTGGTAAGTTATTCATGGTTTCTCCTTATCATCATTCACTATTCTTTGAAAATCAAAATTTCTCGAACAGCAACTATTATACCTTAAAATCAGCATTTTGACAAATGAGTCGCCGGAGAAGCAAAGAAAAAATCATGTAACTTTGTCTGCTACATGATTTTTAAAAGATAGTTTATCATGAGTAGTGATACAGAAACTCATGATAGAAAGGGATGCATTTATCTTACAAACCAGGTGCTTGTCCAAGTTCTGCCGCAAGCATCCAAACCGTTTTCTCAAGTTCAGCTTTAGCACCAACAAAGATATCGTTTGTCACATCATCACCTTCTTCATCAGTAACATCCAAAGCTTTTTGGAACAGAGTGATGAGATAACGATAAACATCTAGGACACGTTCCAAGCTTTCTTCAACACTACGGAATTCTCCTTCTTCTTCTTCGATTTCACTATGTTGAAGGAATTCTGTCAAAGTAGAGAATGGGCTTCCACCAAGTGTGATCAAGCGTTCGCTGATTTCATCCAATTGGCCATCAAGAGCTTCCATATACTCATCCATTTTTGGATGCCATACAAGGAAACCACGACCACGCATGTACCAGTGCACTTGGTGCAAGGCAACGTGGGCTACGTATAAATCAGCAACAGCTTGGTTCAAGACTTCCTTTGTTTTTGCCAATGCTACTGGCGCTGCTTTTGTCAATGATGTTACGTCTTTTACTGCTTCTTTTTTCAATTCTACCATTTTATTTTACCTCATTCATTATTATTTGTAACCACTTCTTAGTGTTTACTCCCTTAGTATACTACTAATGAAAACCAATAGCAAGCCAAATGACTCACATGAGAAAAGTTGCAATAGACTGATAATTTAAGAAAAGTTTAGTTAGTTCTGATTAGCTCACTTTATCAGATTTACTTGAAAATTGGCTATGGTAAAGATCATAATAAAAGCCTTTTGCTTAGAGTGAGCTTTCGCAATTTCTCTGCTCAATAACCTGTCCATCCTTAAGAACGAGAATCTTATTTGCTTCTTGAATATTAGAGAGACGGTGAGCGATGATAAAGCTGGTTCTTCCTTTCATCAAGCGTTTCATAGCTTTTTGAATTAAAAGTTCCAAATGGGTATCAACAGAGGAAGTCGCTTCATTCAAAATAAGAATTTTAGAATTGTCTAAGAGAGCACTCGCGATGATCAACAATTGTTTTTGCCTGAGGGAAATATTGCTAGAGTCTTGGTTCATCTCCATGTTATAACCACCAGGAAGAGTTCGGATAAAGTTGTCTACATTTTCTGCTTTAGTAGAAAAAAGAAAGGACGATATTTGTCCTTTCTCGATTTTAGTTTTTCTTCAACCCAATAATGTTGATAAAGAGTCGATTATTTTACAAAGTCAAGCAAAGCCAAGAAGCTTTCTGCTTCAAGTGACGCACCACCTACAAGGGCACCGTCAACGTCTGGGCAAGCCATGTATGAAGCAACGTTTTCAGGTTTAACAGAACCACCGTATTGAACACGAACTTTGTCTGCAACTTCTTGACCGAAGTCAGCAGCTACAACGTCACGAACAACTTTACACATTTTTTGTGCATCGTCTTGTGAAGCTGATTTACCAGTACCGATAGCCCAGATTGGCTCATAAGCGATAACTGATGCAGCAACTTGTTCAGCAGTCAATCCAGCCAATGCAGCAGATACTTGAGCACCTACAAACTCAGCAGCTTTACCAGCTTCGTAAGTTTCAAGTGACTCACCACAACAGATGATTGGAAGCATACCGTTTGCAAAGATTGCTTTTGCTTTTTTGTTGATATCTTCGTCAGTTTCATGGAAGTAGTCACGGCGTTCTGAGTGACCGATAACAACGTAATCAGTACCGATTTCTTTCAAAACTTGTGGGCTTGTTTCACCAGTGAAAGCACCTGCATTTTCAAAGTAGCAGTTTTGAGCAGCAACTTTAAGGTTTGAACCTTTTGCAGCAGCAAGAACAGTTGTCAAATCAACTGCAGGAGCTGCGATACCTGCTTCAACAAGATCTGATGAAGGAAGTTTTGATGCAACTGCTTCAACGAATGCTTTAGCTTCTTCTGGATTTTTGTTCATTTTCCAGTTACCAGCGATAAATGGTTTACGTGACATTTCACATACCTCTTTTTTCAATTTATTTTCTACTTATTTTATCACAATTATACACAGCTTGCAAATCTTACTCGGATTTCAATCCTGCTTGTAACGATCAATCCTTCCAGAGATCCATAGCATTTCTGAAATCTGTCGATAGCTGTTTCAACTGAGGATTGCTTGCTTCTCTCTCTGCCCGCTTGGCCTCAATTTGAGCCACACTCTTGATACCTTCATGACGCCAGTTTCTCAAAATCGCCTGAATGTACTTCCAGTTTGGTTTTCCATTCAAAACCGCTTCACGAAGAGCTTCCTTAATCAAGTCAGCACTGGTTCCATCTTCCTTAAGAGTCTTGGTCAAATCCTCAATCTCAAAAGGGGTCAACAAGCGTCCTAATTCCTGCTGGAAGGTTTCAACCAAATCTTTGAGCTGATTTTGAGATGTCAACTGGTCTGAACTCGAATGAGCGGCTCCAAGCAAATTATCCAAACGTTCCAAAGCCAAACTAGCATCAAAAAGCAATTCAATTTCACCATTTAATTCGATGGTTCGATACTGAAGTAGTCCCCTCTCCGTCAGATTGGAAA
This sequence comes from Streptococcus sp. HMSC077D04, assembly GCF_001808785.1. Lineage (GTDB taxonomy): Bacteria > Bacillota > Bacilli > Lactobacillales > Streptococcaceae > Streptococcus > Streptococcus mitis_BX. Next base: position 530,109 of record NZ_KV794547.1, read on the forward strand.
TGGCCTGATTGACATCCGAAATTTCCTTGCCAATCCTTTCAGCAATCTGGCTTGGCGACATTTCATCCAAGCCTGTCGTATTTTGCAAATAGAAAAATTGCCAGACCAGAAAATCGTCGCTAGAAGGAAAGAGTTCCTTAAAATGCAAGAGCAGGGCACTCGGTAAAACCAAGTTCCCTGATTTAAAAGCGTCTAAATATGTCATAATTCCTCTTATAAATACCCAAAAGCAGATGCATCATCTTCTATTTTTCTCCAGTCAAAAGGGGTTTCCTGATAGACGGCATAATTCACCCAGTTACTGAAAAAGAGGGCTGCTGATGAAGACCAACAAAGACAAGGTGTCTGGTTGACATCATCATCCTTAAAGTAATTTTCTGGAATATGTGGGTCTAAACCTGCATCACGGTCCCTAAAATACTCTTTTGCCAAGGTATCACGGTCATATTCCAAATGCCCAAAACTATAAATTTCTCGCAAATCACGACTGGCCAAAATAGAAACTCCAACCTGAGGTCCTTCTGATAAAATTTCAAGATTGGTTTTGTTTAAGATTTCTTCCTTAGAAATCTCCGTGTGCCGAGAATGAGGGGATACATAGCTATCGTCAAAGCCTCTAAAGAGAAGATGACCTTCCTTTAAAGTATCCTGAGGATAAATACCTGATAACTTACTGTCCATCTGGTATTTTTCCACCCCATAGCGCAAATAAAGACCAGCCTGAGCCCCCCAACAGATATGAAGGGTCGAATAGACATGGGTCTTGGACCACTCGATTACCTGACTGAATTCCTCCCAATAGTCCACTTCCTCAAATGGTAAATGCTCAACTGGAGCACCTGTGATAATCATCCCATCAAAATACTCATCCTTGACTTCAGGAAAAGTTTTATAAAAGGTCTCCATGTGCTCTGAACGAGTTGTTTTAGAACGGTGACTCTCCATATAGAGAAAATCAATATCCAGTTGCAGGGGCGTATTAGCCAAGTGGCGCAACAATTGAGTCTCTGTGACCATTTTTTGTGGCATGAGATTTAAAATTAAAATCTTCAAGGGACGGATATCTTGGTGGGCCGCACGTTGATCATCCATGACAAAGATATTCTCTGTCCGTAAAATCTCAACAGCTGGCAATTTTTTATCAATTCGAATCGGCATAACCCTCTCCTAACTGTACTTTTCAGGAATCATTGCATATGTTTGAAACTCTTCGAAAATCAAATTCAAACCTCGTCAACGTTGCCTTGCTGTACTCAAGTACAGCCTGCGGCTAGTTTCCTAGTTTGCTCTTTGATTTTCATTGAGTATAAAACTAAATCTCAAACACTTAGTCCTTTTATTATACTGCAAGAAGATATAGTTTTCAATTATACTTTTTCTCTAACTAGCTATAGTCTATTTTTATATCCTAATGTAGAGAAAACAGCCCTAGGGACTGTTTTTCATTAATAATGCATAAGAACTTTGTAATCGTAGTCACCGATTTTTTCACGGCCGTTCAATTCATCCAATTCAACAAGGAAGGCACAACCTGCTACAACACCACCAAGTTTTTCAATCATCTCGATGGTTGCCTTAACAGTTCCACCTGTTGCCAAGAGGTCATCCACAATAAGAACACGTTGACCTGGCTTGATGGCATCAGCATGCATAGTCAAGGTATCAACACCGTATTCTTTTTCGTAGTCAGCAGAAATAACTTCGCGTGGCAATTTACCTGGTTTACGAACAGGTGCAAAACCAATTCCCAACTCAAAGGCAACTGGACAGCCCACGATAAAACCACGAGCTTCAGGACCTACAATCATGTCAATTTTCTTGTCAGTCGCATACTGAACGATTTCACGAACAGCATAGCTGTAAGCATTCCCATCAGCCATCAAAGGACTGATATCACGGAAGGTAATCCCTTCCTTTGGATAATTTTCAATTGTTGCAATATAATCTTTTAAATTCATCTTTTTCTTTCTTTCAAAGTTTTTACTCTCTATTATAGCATATTTTTTAAGAAAGAAAAAAGGAAAAGTTAACTTCAATGATTATCTAACGATTTGACGATTTATGACTAGCCATAGCAATAAAGCCCAAGTTCTTTTTATTCTTATCAAACATTTTATACATAGTTAAAAACTGCTTTCTATTCTCCTTTTTACAAGCATTTACACAAATTTTCAAAGTTCCTAGCCAACCTTCGTCATAAATCATACCTGATAATTTCATTAATGTCATTTCACCAGTCAATACTTTCACATCACGATAACCTGATTCTATCATCACCTTTTCCCAACCATCTTGAGTTAAAGGACCTACATTTACATGAATTGCTTGTGACAATTCCTGTCTGACAGACTCTTTAGCTTCCTTAAGAAGCACATCATGTGTCAAAAGAAGACCTTCAGGTTTTAAAACCCTTAGATATTCCATTACACATTTTTTCTTAGCTTGATCGGCTTGCATAGTCAGCATAGCTTCATTTATAACAATATCAAAACTAGCATCTTCATAAGGAAGTTTCATTGCATTAGCTCTTTCAAAACTGATTAAATGAGCAACACCTGCCGTTTCAGCAGATTTTTTAGCCACTTCTAAGGCTTGTCCATCCATATCAACAGCAGTTATCTTACAACCAAAACGCTGTGCCAACTCAATTGCTGTAGTTCCCCTATTACACGCAACCTCTAATATTCTCTTTTCTTTTGAAAATCCTCCTTCCGCAATTAACCAATCTGTGGCACGTTTTCCACCTGGACGTAAGCGTTTTTTCCCCAGTTTTGCTAAAAACTTATGACCTGCTTCTGACATTTGAACACCTCTGTTTTTTCTTCATTATAACATAAAATGATATTGTCTGACAATTCTAATCTATTATTTGATAAACTAGAATCAAAAGCATACAAGCTGCCATGACTATAGCATGAATCTATTAATCACCTCTCTAGTTCTAATTCAATTGCTCATGTAGTTTACGCATATAGGTTACGATAACATATTTGTACTTTAGAGTTGCTGGCCTCCTTATCCGCTATATACGCTTTACTATCACGTGCCTATTCATAGAGCCAAGATTTCTCTATCTCTTTCTCTGCCGATTATTATTTCCAACGTCAAACTTAAATAGTCTATCCTAATGCCGTTCGATCAGCTACTCACAATAGTCAGGCTTGGGAATCACTTTTGGGTTTACTAGTATATGGTACCCACAGAGGACTTACACCTCAGATGAACGAAATGTCCGTCGTACCTAAAAAAACGAGCACTTTCGTACTCGTTCTCTGATATAAACTACTGATTAAAGTGAGTTTACGTCAACTTTGATACCAACACCTTGAGTAGTTGTGATAGTCAAGTTTGTTACGTAAGTTCCTTTAGCTGTAGCTGGTTTTGCTTTTTGGATTGTTTCGTTGAAAGCTTTGAAGTTTTCAACCAATTTTTCAGCTTCAAATGATACTTTACCGATGATTGCTTGAACGTTACCTGCACGGTCAGCACGGTAAGTGATTTTACCACCTTTAGACTCTTCAACTGCTTTAGCAACATCCATTGTTACAGTACCAGTTTTAGGGTTTGGCATCAAGTTACGTGGCCCAAGGACACGTCCAAGACGTCCAACAAGAGCCATCATGTCAGGTGTAGCGATAACTACGTCGAAGTCCAACCAACCGTCGTTGATTTTAGCAACAAGGTCATCTTCACCAACAAAGTCTGCACCAGCAGCTTTTGCTTCTTCAGCTTTTGCACCACGTGCGAAAACAAGAACTCGTGAAGTTTTACCAGTACCGTTTGGCAATACCATTGCTCCACGGATTTGTTGGTCAGCTTTTTTAACGTCGATGTTCAAGTTGTAAGCAACTTCTACAGTTGCGTCAAATTTTGCAAAGTTAGTTTCTTTTGCAAGTGCTACAGCTTCTTCTACGCTGTATGCTTTTGTGCTGTCAATTTTCTCAAGAGCAGCACGAAGTTGTTTGCTTTTTTTAGCCATTTTCTATTCTCCTTGTAAGTGGTTCAATCGATTTTCATCTCCCACGTCACTTCTCGAAATGATGAAGTCTTGCGGGTTATATTGGGGGTGTTATTGATTAGTCAACAACAGTGAATCCCATAGAACGAGCAGTACCTTCGATCATACGCATTGCAGACTCTACGTTTGCTGCGTTCAAATCTGGCATCTTAGTTTCTGCAATTTCTTGTACTTGCGCACGAGTAACTGTAGCAACTTTAGTTTTGTTAGGTGTACCTGATCCTTTTTCAACACCTGCAGCTTTTTTCAAAAGAACAGCAGCTGGTGGTGTTTTAGTGATGAAAGTAAATGATTTATCTTCGTAAACTGAGATAACAACTGGAATGATCATACCAGCTTGGTCAGCTGTACGAGCGTTGAACTCTTTTGTGAATCCCATGATGTTGATACCAGCTTGACCAAGAGCAGGTCCAACCGGTGGAGCTGGTGTAGCTTTACCAGCAGGGATTTGCAATTTTACAAGTTTTTCGACTTTTTTAGCCATTTTTAAATCCTCCTTTGTGGTTTTGGCGGTAATTAAAGATTTTTACCTCCCACAAGCATGCTTTACACATACTCATCTATTATACACTATTTATCTAGAATTGCAAGAGAAAAGTTTATTTTTTAATCGACGTAATCTCCGCCTTCAAAGCCGTAGTATTCTTCCAAACTGAGACCACTCTCAGCAATTTCTTTTGCTTCTTTTCCGACATAACGAAGGTGCCATTCCTCAGCCATATATCCCGTTTCTTTTTCTTTACCTTTGAGATAACGGACAACAAAACCATAATCAGCCGCATGGTCCAAGAGCCATTGGGCCGCTTTTCTTCTGTCACCAAATCACCATTTGTCCCAATCACATCAAAGGCTAAACCTGTCTGGTGCTCACTATAGCCAGGTCGGGCAGAGTAACGGTCAGCAGCTGCCTTCCCATCTTGGTTGACATAATCTTGGTAGAGCTTTGTCTGAGTTTCATAACTTCTAAAACCACTGTAATGGTCACTGATTGGGAAACCTGCCTCTTGCATAGCTTTGATGAGTTTGAGCAACTCTGCTTTGGCTGTTGGATTTTCCCCTGGATTGTAGTCTTTCGACAATGGATAGTGTTTATTTGCTACGATGATTTCATCGTATTTTCCTTGGATGCTGTAGTAGTCTCCTTTGTTAACCACTTCTGCTTTTTTCTGGGCAGCTCCTTGAGACTTACTTCCAACTGTTCCATCAGCTTTAGCAGTTTGCTCTGTCTTAGCTGAGCCATCTTCATTTTTTGCTTTTTCTTGTGAACAAGCTGCTAGACTCAAGGCTAGCAAGGCTGTCAAGATAAGGTATCTTTTTTTCATTTCTACTCCTTTATTTCTAATAGTTTATCTACTTCTGACGATAAACGTTTGACTAATTGTTTAATCTCATCCGGTTTTGCTTGGCAGGTTTCTGCTGTCATTTCTTCAAAGGGAACCCACCAGACTGGACCACGTCCATTGAGACCGTGACCATTCATGTCACCTCTTCGTCTAGGAAACAGATGCCAATGAAGATGGGCATCGCCATTTCCTAGCAGTTCGATATTCATTTTCTCAGCAGCAAAGGCCTTAGCAACCGCCTCTTGGACTAGACTCATTTCCTCTAAAAAACGGAGTCTTGTTTCCTTTTCTAAATGGTGCAATTCCGTGACGTGTTCTTTGGCTAGAAAGAGACTATAGCCTGTGAAATACTGGTGATCTCCAATGACAAGATAGCCTGTTTCCAACTCTTTGACAAAATAGGGATTTGCTCCCTTCTTGATGAGCTCAATTCTCTGGCAAATCAAACACATATTAGTCTACCAATGCGCTCTTAAGATAAGCATCAACCATACGCTCCGTTGCGACAACTGAGTCAATATGGGTACGCTCATAAGAATGACTAGACTCGATACCCGCGCCAAGGAGGGCATGCTTGACCTCTGCCCCTGCAGACATAGCTGCTGAAGCGTCTGAACCATAAAATGGATAGATATCCAGCTTAAATGGAATATCTTGCTCTTTAGCCAAAGCAACCAAGTGTTGCCGGAAGTCATAGTGATAAGGTCCAGAAGCATCCTTGACACAGATAGACACTGTATATTCGTCCGTTTGCTGGTCATCTCCCATAGCTCCCATATCCACAGCCAGATATTCTACCACCTGAGCAGGAATATTAGAATTAGCCCCATGCCCCACTTCTTCAAAAACTGAAAAAGCAAAATGGGTTGTTACGGGCAATTCAATCTTCTCTTCCTTATAAATACGAAGCAGATTAAGCAAAATCGCCGCACTGACCTTATCGTCCAAATGACGAGACTTGATAAAACCTATCTCTGTCACGACAGTTCGTGGGTCAAAACTGATAAAATCACCGACCTCAATGCCAAGAGCACGAGTTTCTTTTTCATTGGTTACTTTGGCGTCCAAACGCACTTCCATATTATCCTGCGTGCGTTCTGCAGTTCCTGCATCCTTGTAAACATGGCAAGAAGTTTGGTGGATGAGGATGGTTCCTGATACTTTTTCACCTGTACTAGCCACATGAACGGTACAGTTTTCTCCTTCAATCATGTTCCAAGGAAAGCCACCAATACGGTCCATTTTGAGACGGCCGTCTGGTTTAACAGCACGGACAATAGCACCAAGCGTATCTACATGGGCAGTCACATAGCGATGTTGCTCATCATTTTGACCTTTAATAGTTACATTGACACCGCCCTTGGCTGTGCGAACTGGCTGATAACCAAAACCTTCTAGAGTTTTAACTAAATAATTCGAAATTTCACGAGTAAAACCTGTTGGAGACGCAATGGCCGTCAGTTCTTTGATATATTCTACTGTTTGATTCATTTCTTCACCTCTTTTGCTACCTATTATAACACATTTATCATCGGATAAAAAAGAAAATCACCCCTGTAGACTTAGCTACAAAAGTGATTTTAATAATTATTCCATTTCAAAAACATCGCTTTCTTGCTTATTTGGTAGAACCAATGAGAGCAAGATTCCGACAACGGCTGGTACTAACCATGGGAGAGAGGCCTTGGCAAAAGGAAGAGTGTTGACAAGGTTTGCAAGAAACTCAACCTTAAACGAGCTTCCTAGTACGCTTGCAATGGCAATAGCTGTAACCACAGCAATTGTCAACTGCATACCTGGTTTTGAAAGGGCAACAAATTTGTTGACAATAACAATCATAACGATGGCAATCGTGATTGGGTACAAGATAACCAGTACAGGGATTGAGTACTTGATAATCGCATCAAGACCCAAATTGGCAATGGCAAATCCAATCAAGGTAAAGGCTGTCGCATAAACCTTGTAGCTGATTTGCGGGAAGCGCTCATTAAAGAACTCAGCTGTTGACACAATCAAACCAACTGTTGTTGTGAAGCAGGTTACGGTAACCATAGCTGCAAGGAAGAGTTGGGCTGTTGAGCCAAAGATTTCTTGAGTGGCTTGTGACAAAATGTAAACACCAGGAGTTCCACCCTTCATCGCTTCAGCTGGTACTGGGAAATGATTTCCAAGGAAACCTAACCCGATGTAAAGAGCGCTGAAGGCAAGGGCAACAACGATACCAACAACCCAAATAGTTGAAATGTATTCTTTCTTACTTGAAAATCCAAGTTGTTTCAAGGTTTGAACCGCAATCACACTAAAGGCAACTGAAGCAAGGGCGTCCAAGGTATTGTAACCTTCTAGGAAACCTGTACCAAAGGCAGAAGCTTGATAAGCAGCTGAAGCAGCTTGAGGACTTGTTCCACCGTATTTGATAGCTCCTAGGACAACCAAGATAACAATCAAAATCGCAAAGACTGGCGTTAAAATACGGCCGATACGGTCCAAGATTTTTGATGGATTAAGCGAAATCAAATAGGCTGCCGCAAAATACAGAACTGTAAAGACAATCAAACCAAGACCTTTATTTGCATCCGACAAAAGGGGGCTAATCCCTACTTCGTAAGCTGTTGTAGCTGTACGTGGGATAGCAAAGAATGGACCGATTGACAAGTAAAGAACTGAGAGGTAAAGAGTCGCAAACCAAGGCGCTATCTTTGTTGAAATCTCGTAGATATATCCTTTAGGATTTAGCGTTCCAATAATAAGAGTCAAGACGGCAATACCGACACCTGAAAAGACAAAACCTGCGATGGCAGGAAGAAAATGTTCCCCAGATAGAGTACCTAGAGAAGGCGGAAAAATCAAGTTCCCCGCACCAAAAAATATTCCAAACAGGAGTAAACCTGTTAGGGCACCTTTTTTAGCCATGAAAATCTCCTTCATATTTATAAAATACTGACCTAGTATATCATGAATAGGAGTATGAAAAAAGCTTCACGAAGTAAATATTGAATGTTTTCAAGATTCTTAAAAATAAGAATTATCTAAAAATAATATTCTCCTACCGAGATCACACCAAGTAGGAGAAAATTCTACTGTTTAAAGTTCTTCAAAGGCCATCATGCCACCTTGTACATTGATAACCTCATAACCTTGTTCTGATAAGAATTGGCAAGCACGCGCCGATCTCATTCCAGATTTACAAATAACATAATGTAACTGGTCCTTGTCCAACTGATCATAGCTATCAGCCAATTGACTAAGTGGCAGGTTGTGAGCGCCTTCTAAATGAAGTGCTTCAAACTCATCCACTTCTCTCACGTCCACTAGAGAAAGTTGATCGTTTTGGTAAAGCTGGTAAAATGCGTCAAAGGCTATTTCTTTCATTCTTTTTCTCCTAATACTCTTCGAAAATCTCTTCAAACCACG
>NZ_KV794547.1:538983-567688 GCF_001808785.1 Streptococcus sp. HMSC077D04
AGCTTCCTAGTTTGCTCTTTGATTTTCATTGACTATAAAATAGTTTTAATTCTTTTTTTCAAATCCGGCACCACTTCTGACTCAAACCAAGGATTTTTGGCCATCCAGATTTGATTTCTAGGTGAGGGGTGTACCAGTGGAAAATAGGTTGGCAAGTAGTTCTGGTAGTGTTTTACCCGTTCTGTCACCTTGCCACTGACTTTCTCCTGTAAATAGTAGGCCTGGGCATATTGCCCAATCAAGAGGGTCAATTGAATATCTGGTAATTCTTGCAAGAGCTGTGGATGCCATTTTTCAGCAAAGCCAGTTCTCGGTGGTAAATCACCTGACTTGCCATGCCCTGGAAAGTAGAAATCCATAGGCAGAACAGCAAAATATCCTGAATTGTAAAAGGTATCTTCATCCACACCTAGCCAGTCGCGCAAGCGGTCACCACTCTTATCTTTCCAGTAAAGGCCTGCTTCTTGGGTTTTAAGACCAGGCGCTTGACCGATGATATTGATGCGAGCAGTCTTTGGCGCTGCAAAGAGAGGCTCGATGCCACGCTTTGTATAGGTAGCATTCTGCGGATCCGCCATAATGGCTTGCTTGATTCTTTCGATTTGAGACATCTACTTTCCCTCCAAAAAGAAGTCTAAGCATACAATCTCAGACTTCTATCGTTTTATTTGATCAATTCATAAATAGCTTCGGCATAGATTGCTGCAGCTCGGAAGAGATCGTCCAAGGCGATAAATTCATTGGCTTGGTGCATGGTGTCAATTGAGTCTGGGAACATGGCACCGTAGGCAACTCCGCGTTCGAGCAAACGACCAAAGGTTCCACCACCGATAACTTGCTCGTGACCTTTAAGGCCAGTTTGTTTTTCATAGACATTCAACAAGGTTTGCACAAGTGGATCTTCCATTGGCACATAGTGAGGGGTATGCCCGTGCTCAGAAAGGCTAACAGAAGCAACTGACAAGTTTTCAAGGATTGACTTGATTTGCTCTGGACTTGTTCCTTTTGGATAGCGGATATTAAGGGCAATGGTATTATCAGCGCTTGTTTCATCAAAGCGGAAGACGCCGGCATTCATAGAAAGGGCACCCATCTTTTCATCCACATGGGCAATCTTGAGATTTTCCCCCTCGTGGTCGTTCAAGAGAATCTTACCAGCGATGTCAAGGTAGTCTTTGGCTGGACCAGCAAAGTCAAACTGGCTGAGGAAGAGAGCTAGGTAGGTTGCACCATTGACACCTGAAGCAGGCATAGCACCGTGGGCTGATTTACCAATGATCGTCACCTTGTATTGGCCGTTTTCTTCTTGGAGTTCTCCTCTAAGTTTGTGTTCTGCAACAAAAGCATCTAGTTTAGCTTGCAAGTCAGTCAAATCTCCTGAAACAACCGCTGTTGCTGATTCAGGCACCATATTTTCACGCAAACCACCTGTGAAACTATGAAGACGGGCTGCACCTGTATTTTCTCCTGCAAAGTGGAGGTATTCTGTGATGTTTCCTTTTCACCATTGATGATAGGGAACTCAGCGTCTGGAGAGAAACCAAAGTCTGGTTTGGCAAGACCTACGTGCTCAAAGTAGTAGTCCATGTCCGCCCAGCCTGATTCTTCATCAGTTCCAACGATGAAGCGAACTTTTTTAGAAGTTGGAAGGCCCAATTCTTTGATGATTTTCAAACCATAGTAACAAGCTGTTGTAGGCCCCTTGTCGTCCGAAGCCCCACGCGCATAAAGACGACCGTCTTTGATAGTCGGTGTATAAGGATCTGTATCCCAACCGCTACCAGCAGGAACCACATCCATATGGGCAAAGATTCCGAGAACTTCTTCTCCATCACCAAACTCAAAATGTCCTGCATAGTTATCGACATTCTTAGTTGGATAGCCATCACGATCTGCTATTTCAAGGAATTTTTCCAAGGCCTTTACTGGACCAGGCCCAAATGGATGTTCAGCATCAACCTTGCTGTCATCACGTTCTGAGTTGATTTCCAAAAGGCTAAACAAGTCAGCCAAGAGGTCTTCTTTGCGTTTTTCTACTTCTGCTGTAAAATCAATTGTTGTCATTTCTTTCTTCTTTCTATCTTTTCTCAATGATTTCATCTACTGGCAAGCGGTAGCTTGGTTCCAATTTTTCGTCTGTATAACCCACTGTAATCAAGAGTTCTGGGCGGAAGCGGTCTTCGATTTCCAAAACTTCGTTGACTTTTGATTTGTCAAAACCAAGAATCAGATTTGATCCGATTCCCTGATCTGTAAGAGCCAAAACCAAGTTCATAGCAACCAAACCTGCATTGAGGGCTAGGTAGTCGCTGACTTGTTGTTCATTGTAACGGGCAAATTCCGCAGGTAAATTCTTCATGAAATATTGAAGTTGTTCTTCAGAAAAGTTATTAGCACCACCAACTCGGGCAATCTTACGAGCACGTTTAGACAAATCTGTGTCTGTAAACAAGGCAATAGTTACAGGCGCTGATGATACCTGTTCAAAGTTTGAACCGTAAGCCAATTTTGCCAGTTCGGTATTTTTCTCACGTACTACCACAAATTTCCAAGGTTGGCTGTTGTGGGCACTTGGTGCCAAGGTTGCAATTTCGATAGCCGTACGCACATCTTTTGGATCAACTGGCTTATCAGTGAAATGCTTAGTCGCATGACGTTTTTTATTTAATTCAAGAAATTTCATAATCGATTTCCTTTTCTAATTCTACTACTTCCATTCTACCATATTTTGAAAGAGCTTGCAGAGATTTTTCATAGAAAGAAATTGGAACAAGGATAAGCAACCGAATGAAGAAAACCATTTAAAACAGGAATCCCCTCATCCAGTTCCAATTAATTTTCAGTTACTTAAAGAAACTAGTCTATCTTATATTCTGACTTTATAGCCTCCAAGAAATCCTTCACATCCTCTACATACCCATGCTTTTCTATTAAGCTTGCTAATAGTTCCAGATTGTGCCCCTGATAGTTATCGTCACGACGCAGTTCTTCATACATTTCGATAAAGGGAAGCCCCTTGGACTTGGCCAATTCCAACTCCGCTTCATAATCATAAGCGACTTTACGAAATAGGATATTTACCAATTCCCCATCTTCAACTTCTATCACGGCATACTGGGCACGGTGATTTTTTAACGCCTCCCAATTAAAATAGGGCATGCCAATCGACCCTGGATTGATGATTTGTTGCCCTTGACTGCCGTAACGAAGCAACTGCTTGTGGACATGACCATAGACTGCCACGTCCGTTTCCTCATCTAGCAGTTGGTCAAATTTTTCTGTATCATTCCCAACCAGTAGATCCCCACCATAGTTTTTGTCAGGTAAATTATGAGAGATAGAAAAGCGCAGCCCCTCAACTTCTTTCTTTTCCAGCAAAGGCAAGCTTCGTAGCCAGACAATCGTTGCAGGATCCATTCGCTCCATCAAAAACTGAGTCATTCGCATTGACTGGATTTCTTGTGGATCTTCCAAACCGTATTCACCATCCAAGGCCTCAAGGACACAATCATCCCAATTGCCTCGAACACTGGCTGTGATAGGAAGGTCCTTTAGCAGGGCTACCAAGTCACTTGCACCTGGACCGGGAAGAAAAATATCTCCCAGAAGCCAGTATTCACTGACTCCTTGATTTTTAGCATCTGCAATCACTGCTTCTAAAGCTGTCGTATTTCCATGAATATCTGATAAAATTGCGATTTTATAATTCATTGTGTTCTCCTTCTGTTTGATAATCTACTTGTTCTTCCGCAACTTGAGCTAAGGCTTCTGCTTCCTGCGGGTTCAACTTCCTCTGCACAGCCTCTGCTACTGCTCTTGGTACTCCAACTTCGACAATCTCATCCACACTGGCTTCCTTGATTTTGGTCAGAGACTTGAAATGCTTCATAAGATTTTGCTTGCGTTTAGGTCCCAGCCCTTCAATTCCATCCAATTGTGATGAAAAGGAGTTCTTAGAGCGCAGTTGGCGATGGAAAGTGATAGCAAAGCGGTGCACCTCATCTTGGATGCGTTGGAGAAGGAAAAATTCCTGAGAATTGCGAGACAACTCCACCACCTCAAGCGGATCTCCAAAGAGCAATTCATGAGTTTGGTGCTTATCATTCTTTTGCAGCCCAGCAATTGGAATATCCAAGCCTAGTTCATCTTGGATGACTTGTTTAGCAATATTGACTTGACCTTGTCCCCCATCAATCACAATCAAATCTGGCGGCGTCAAACCCTCACGTTGAACTCGACCATAGCGTCTACGGATAACCTCACGCATACTAGCATAGTCGTCTGGTCCAACCACAGTCTTGATTTTGTACTTACGATAATCTTTTTTACTTGGTTTGCCGTTGACAAAGACCACCATAGCCGAAACAGGGCTAGTCCCCATGATGTTGGAGTTATCGAAGGACTCGATACGGACTGGGGTCGGGATTTGGAGCAAACTTCCTAGATTTTCAATAGCTCCTTGGGTCTTTTCGACTGATTTCTCTAGCAGATTGAACTTCTGTTCCAGACTAACACGAGCATTCTTTATAGCCAAATTGACCAGTTGCTTTTTCTCTCCACGCTGGGGTTTGACAATCTTGGTGTCTACCAAAGCCTTGACAGCTTCTTCGTCAATATCCTGCGGAATCAGCACCTCATTGGGAACTAGATGAGATTTTTCTTGATAGAATTGTCCTACATAGGTTAGAAAGTCCTCATCCGGATCATTGTAATAGGGAAAGAGATTGACATCCCGCTCAATGAGTTTTCCCTGACGGACAAAGAAAACCTGGACACACATCCAGCCCTTGTCCACATAGTAGCCAAAGACATCCCGATTTTGGAGATCCTTGGCCATAACCCGTTGCTTGGTTCGAAGCGTTCCAATGGCCTGAATTAGGTCACGGTATTCCGCCGCACGTTCAAATTCCATAGTCTGAGCTGCCGCTGCCATTTTTCCCTTTAGGTCATCAATGATTTTGTTATCCTGCCCTTTCAGAAAATCAGAAACCTCCTGAGCCATGGACTTGAAATAAGCCTCATCTTTATTACATATGGTGTGGGCCATACACTGGCCGATATGGTAATAAAAGCAAACCTTAGACGGTGGATTGGTACACTTGCGAAAAGGGAAAATCCGATCCAACAACCGCTTGATTTCATTGGCTGCTCCCACATCTGGATAAGGTCCAAAGTAGAGACCTCCGTCCTTTTTGACCTGTCGGGTGATAATCAAGCGAGGATAGCGCTCATTGGTGATTTTGATGAAAGGATAGGACTTATCATCCTTGAGCATGATATTGTACTTGGGCTTGTTTTCCTTGATCAGGTTGATTTCTAGGAGAAGTGCCTCAATATTAGACTCAGTAACGATAAATTCAAAATCTACAATTTCAGACACCAAGGCCTCTGTTTTGGTATCATGACTTCCACGGAAATAAGACCTCACGCGATTACGCAGATTTTTAGCCTTTCCTACATAGATAATGGTACCGTTTTTATCCTTGTGAATGTAGCAACCAGGGCTGGTCGGCAAGAGTTCTAGTTTTGATTTAATCAAGTTATTCATAGTTCCATTATAGCAAAAAAGTAGGGAAAGATTGTTCCCTACTCACTAGTCTCATATATTTTTCGAAGGTTTGCAACATCCACTTCCTGGATACCATAAAAGGAACCCGCAGGTTGCATGACAGACTTTTCATCTGTATGGTCCAAGCCAATCGCATGACCCAACTCATGTTCTGCCGTATGGACAATGCGCTCATAGGAATAGCCATAGTTAGGATTGGACAGATAATAGTGATTCAACCGTACCGTGACAGACAAGAATTGCCCCGTCAAGAGATTGGTCTGACTTTCTGCCTCTCCTGCCACAGGAGTACCTCCGTCATTCATCTCCGTAGCCAAGATATCTGCCTTGCTGGCCTCAGTCACGATTTCAAAATTAAAAGCACCCGTTTGATTCCAATTCTGAATCGCTTCTACATAAGCTTCTTGAAAGCGTGAATCCATCTGCGGATCTAGGTAAATACGAGCAGAAGCCTGCGGCCACCTTCCTTCAGAGTGTTGGTGGCTATCTGTCTGGTTCAACTTAGGCAGTTGCCCTGTTTTTTCCCATTGGTCGATACTTTGTTGACCAATTTTTACTGACCGCTCTGCTTGCTTTAGCGCTCCTTGAAAATCCCCGTTCAGATACCAGAGAAGACCGAAAGCAAGAGCACATAAGAGCACGACTATCCAAACCAGGCGCCAAAACAAACGCCACACAAAAGAAAAGAAAGCCCCTATCAAACGAAAAATCCAGCGCATGTCCCTCCACCTTTCTAGCAAATGAAGACTATTTTACTAAAACAAGCTGAAAGAAAGCTAAATTATGACAATCTCTCTTCTAATTTGAAATCGATTGGCAGGGTTGCTAGAAACCGTTCCAATTGTTTTTCCCAGTAATACCATTCGTGAGTTCCAGCGCTATGGCTATAGGTCACATCAAAACCTAATTTTTTGAGATTTTTCACTGCCAGATTATTGGCTTCATACAAGAAATCCTGCTCGCCGCACCAAGCCCAAAGCTGGGTCTTTTTGTCCGATTTTTTAGCCAAACTTTCAAGAGAATAGGGGCTAGCTGTCCAATCTTTAATCTCCCCAAACACACCTCTCCAATACGCTGGTGTTCCCAGATCTTGACTCTCAGGAGAAAAATCTTGAAAGCTAAGCGCACCTGAAAAACTAGCTGCATGAGAAAAACGATTTGTAGCAAGAGCTAATTTAAAACAGCCGTAGCCACCCATAGAGAGACCAGCGATAAAGGTCTTTTCACGCTTGCTAGTCATGTTAGGGAAGAAGCGTTTCAAAACCTCTGGCAATTCCTCTGCTAGAGCTGTGTAATAGTCAAAACCATACTGAGTATCGGTATACCAACCGTTGCTGGTATTAGGCATGACGACGATAAGATTGGTTCCACGAAGCAAGCGTTCTACATTGGTCCGCTTGAGCCAACTATTATGATTGCCAGACATCCCGTGCAAAAGGTACAAGACGGGAATATCTTCACACTCTGGTTCTTCCACTCGATTGGCATCAGGATAGAGGACATTCACTCCCCACTCCATATCCAAAACTTGTGAGTAATACTCGATTTTCATTACTGCCATAATTTTTTCCTCTATTTTTCTATAAGAAAAAGCCGAAACTCGACTTTCTCTCTGTTTATTTCAACAATTATTTCGCTTCCATGACTACTGGTAAAATAGCTGGACGACGCTTAGTTTGATCAAAGAGATACTTGGTCAGATTATCACGAACCTTACCTTTAAGATCTGCCCAGTCAAAGTCATCTCCTTGAAGATAGTCTTCTACCGTCTGATTAATCAATTCTGAACTTTCACGGAGAATATCGCGACTCTTCTTCAGATAAACAAATCCGCGCGTATGAACACGAGCCTTGGCCACAATTTTCTTCTCACGACGGTTAACGGTGATTGCGACGATGAAAATTCCATCTTCTGACAAGACCTTACGGTCACGAAGAACCACATTTCCAACATCACCAATGGCATTCCCGTCAATCAAGACATCCCCTGCCGAAACCGCTCCAGCTGGGACAAAGTCCCCATTCTCATAAGCCATGCTGGTTCCCTTTTTAGGAATGAAAATGCGTTCTGGCAACATCCCAACTGCCATAGCAGCCTTAGCATGAGCATCTAACTCACGGTATTCCCCTTGAATCGGGAAGAGATACTTGGGTTGCAAGAGGTTGATCATCAACTGCAAATCACGCGCATTTCCGTGACCTGACACGCGCAAGCTTTGGGTGATCAGTTTGACAACCCCACCAGCTTGGTAAATCATATTTTCCACACGCGCCATGACTGCTTCTTTGGCGATAGACGGAGTGGTTACGATATAGACCAGGTCACCGTCCTTGATTTCCACATAACGGTGGCGACCAATCGACATCTTGCGAAGACCGTTGATAGGCTCACCCATACGACCTGTCTCAAGGATAATCAACTCATGGTCTTCAAAGCGAGACATATCTTTTGGCTTAATCAAAAGACTCTCGTTAGCTAGAGACAATTTCTTCAGTCGAATAGCCGTGCGGACGATATTTTCAATATCAAATCCTGTCAAGACCACACGGCGGCCTGTTGCATCCGCAGCGTCAAACACCTGCTGGATACGAGAGAGGTTGCTGGCTACTGCTGCGACGATAATACGTCCATCCCAATCAGAAATGGTTTGAGTGATTTCATCCCCAACTTCACTTTCACTAGCCACTTGGATATTACTATCTGCATTGGCTGAATCGCTAAGAAGAGCCAGAACTCCATCACGACCGATTTCTGCCAAACGAGCGAAGTCTGTCGCATAGGATTCACTAGCCGTCTGGTCAAATTTGAAGTCACCTGTATAAACGATGCTCCCTTCAGCTGTCTTCAAGATAACACCCAGACTTTCTGGAATCGAGTGGGTCGTACGGAAGAAGGACACCACAGTCCCTCCAAAATCAATCTCCGTATCCTCATCAATGACATGGAAATCATTAAATTTCTTAACTGTATCATTTCCTTTAACAAAAAGTTTGGCCAACTCAATGGTCAACTCAGAGCCAAATACAGGTACCTTGGCTTCCGCCAAGAGATAAGGAAGAGCACCAATGGCATCCGCATGGCCGTGGGTCAAGAAGACCCCAGCGATACGATCGCTATTTTCAAAAAGGTAGTCCATGTTTGGAATGACCACATCTACCCCTAGTTGTTCATTTTCAGGGTATTTTAGACCTGCATCCAAAACGAAAATAGATCCATCGATTTCAGCGATATACATATTTTTCCCGTTTTCACGTACACCACCAAGTGTTGTTAAACTGATATTACTCATTTTGCCTCCGAAAGCTTAATTTATCTTGATTATAGGGTTGCTTACCCTCTTATTCTAAAAGCACTACTTTTAGCCGAATCTTTTCCTACCATTATACCATTTTTTTAATGATTTTCAAAATGAAGATTTATTTTCAAAAAAGAGCTGGTTTCCCAACTCTTTCCTATCGTCTACTCTTTTTCCATTAAAAAGTCATAAATTTCTTGCACGGTACCCAGCGCCATCATTTCTTGGTCTTTGACGGTTTGTTTGAGATTTTGGTAAATCTGACTTTCTCCGATTTCCCGCTTTGGCGCCTCTTTATTGACTGTCATGACACCATCTTTGATTGTCACAAAACCTAGTTCTTCAAACACTTGAATCATCTTGACCAGCAAGATTTGCTGAATATTGAGATAAGCAGCCAAATCCTTGAGCTTATAGCGAATATCAAACTCTGGGAACTGGTAGATAGTCTTGTACAATTTAGCAAACTGCTCTCTAGTTCCATAACCTGTCAGATAGTAGGCCTTGTCAATGTCATTTTTGAAATAGACAGCAGAGAAATTCTGTTCCTGAAAAATGGTCTTCAAAAGAGTAATATCCTCAGGAATAGTTTTTACGACAACCGCTTCGCTAGTCGCTATATCTGGCAGTTCTCCAGCAAAATCCAAGACTGGAACTCCTTCTGGCAAGACTGCATTTTTCCCACGAATGTTAAAGAGTTGAACACCCTCCACACGCGCATCCACCATCATCAACTGCAGGGCAGTTTGGCCATTCCATTGGTTGACAGACAATCTAACTGCCAACTCTAGATTCTTGGTTTGGGCAAACTCTGTTGCCCATCTGCCTTGACCGAAGGCTATCACTTCAAAACTCGCCTCACCCTTAGAAATTTTCAGCTTGAGATGGGCATTGCCTGCACCCATAGTACGGGCACTTTCGACCTGAAAATCCTTGATATAGAAGACAGGTTTCTGATTATCCATGCCAAAAGGTGCCAAGCGCTCAAAGTTCTTGACTGTTTCAAGACTCAAAGTCTCCAAATCCAGCTCTTCATCTAAGTTTAACTTGTTCTTGCCAGCAGCATCTGCGCCTTTTTCACGAACATAATCTTCCAAGACCTGAGATAAATCTGAGAGTTTCTCAACTTCCAGCGTCATGCCCGCCGCACCAGCATGACCACCAAATGCGATAAAGAGGTCTCGATGAGGATCCAGAGCCTCAAAAATATCAACCGCTTCCACACTACGAGCACTACCCTTGGCACGACCGTCCTCTATATTAAGAACGATGACTGTCTGCCCCAACTCTTCCAGCAAGCGCCCAGCAACGATACCCAGAACTCCAGGATTCCAACCTTCCTTGGCCAAGACTTGAACCTTCTTCTCAGGATCCACCATGGTCTTGGCTTCTTCATAGATAGACTGAACGATTTCCTTGCGCTCTTCATTTTTCTGATGAATCATGAAGGCAATCTCATGTACTTCCTCATCATCAAATCCAGTCAACAAATCAATGGCAGGATTGGGATCATCCAAGCGACCCAAGGCATTCAAACGAGGGGCAATCTGGAAACCAACCGTTTCTTCTGTTACTTCGTTAGCAGCAATCCCAGCCATGTCCAGCATTTCTTGCAGACCAATTCGTTGAGTATGCCCCAACATTTCCAGACCATATTGAACTAGAATACGGTTCTCATCTGTCAAACTGACCATATCTGCAATGGTACCAATAGCAACCAAATCAAGCAATTCAACTTGCACTTCTTCTAAAAGGGCACAAGCCAACTTGAAAGCTACTCCGCAACCAGCCAAATATTTGAAAGGATAGTCCGCATCTGGATGTTCAGGGTGGATGATAGCGTAAGCATCTGGCAAGGTTTCAGGCATAGAATGGTGGTCAGTCACAATAACATCTACTCCCATAGACTGGGCCAATGCAATCGCCTCGTGACCAGCAACCCCATTGTCCACTGTCACAATCAAGGAAATTCCTTCTTGCTCGATAAAATATTTGTAAACACTGGCATTAGGTCCATAGCCATCAGTAAAACGATTTGGCAAATAAACACGGCACTCAGCACCAAGCTGTTCCAAACTTTCCTTCACAATCGAAGCCGAAGTCATGCCATCCGCATCGTAGTCACCATAGATGAGAATATTTTCCCCTTCTTCAATGGCCTGACGAATCCGTTCTACTGCCTTGTCCATATCATGGAGCAGATAAGGGTCGTGCAAGTCCTCCAAAGAAGGTTCTAAAAACTTCTTCAGACTTTCTTGGTCCTGAATTCCTCTTTCAAATAATAACCGAGCCACCTCAGGACCCAGTCCAGCCTTCTTGGCTATCTTTGTAAAATCCGCATCTTCAACCTGCGGGGCAAACTGCCATTCATAAGTAGGTGTTATCAAAAAGACATCCACTCTTTCTAAGAATTCTATTGCTTCATTATAACATGATTTAGGCTTTTTCTCTATCCAGATTGCTTTTTTATAAAATTTTAGTGAATTTTTCAGATATGATTTGACAAGGCCATTCTTTTGGTGTAGAATCGTGTTATAAAATCTAACACAAAGGAGATTCCTTATGGCTTTAGTAGAATTTGAACACGTCGAAAAATATTACGGAGACTACCACGCACTCCGCGACATCAATCTCCGTTTTGAAAAAGGGCAAGTCGTTGTCCTACTCGGACCATCTGGTTCTGGAAAATCCACTCTTATCCGCACCATCAATGGTTTGGAGGCTGTCGACAAGGGAAGTCTTCTAGTAAATGGTCACCAAGTTGCTGGTGCCAGTCAGAAAGATTTGGTTCCTCTCCGCAAGGAAGTCGGCATGGTTTTCCAGCATTTCAACCTCTATCCGCATAAAACAGTGTTAGAAAACGTAACACTAGCACCCATAAAAGTTCTAGGAATTGATAAAAAAGAAGCTGAAAAAACAGCCCAAAAATATCTGGAATTTGTTAATATGTGGGACAAGAAAGATTCTTATCCAGCCATGCTTTCTGGTGGACAAAAACAACGGATTGCCATCGCACGTGGCCTCGCTATGCATCCTGAACTCCTCCTCTTTGATGAACCAACATCTGCTCTTGACCCTGAAACTATCGGCGATGTTTTGGCAGTTATGCAAAAATTAGCCCACGATGGTATGAATATGATTGTCGTGACCCATGAAATGGGCTTTGCCCGTGAAGTTGCCGACCGCATCATTTTTATGGCTGACGGAGAAGTTTTGGTGGATACGACAGATGTTGATGACTTTTTCGACAATCCAAGCGAACCCCGTGCCCAACAATTCCTCAGCAAAATCATCAACCACGAAAGTGACAAAGTCAAATAAGGAGGCGCCTATGAAAAAGAAATTCTTTTTATCCGCATTATTGATTAGCCTTTTCGGCCTTGCTGCTGCAAAACCAGTTCAGGCCGACACCAGTGTCGCAGATATTCAAAAGAGAGGCGAACTAGTTGTCGGTGTCAAACAAGACGTTCCCAACTTTGGCTATAAGGATCCCAAGACAGGGACCTATTCTGGTATCGAAACCGACTTGGCCAAAATGGTAGCAGATGAGCTCAAGGTCAAAGTTCGCTATGTGCCTGTTACCGCTCAAACCCGTGGACCCCTCCTAGACAATGAACAGGTCGATATGGATATCGCAACCTTCACCATCACAGACGAACGCAAAAAACTCTACAACTTTACCAGCCCTTACTACACAGATGCTTCTGGATTTTTGGTCAATAAATCTGCCAAAATCAAAAAGATTGAGGACCTAAACGGCAAAACCATCGGAGTTGCCCAAGGTTCCATCACCCAACGCCTGATTACTGAACTGGGTAAAAAGAAAGGTCTGAAGTTTAAATTCGTCGAACTTGGTTCCTACCCAGAATTGATTACTTCCCTGCATGCTCACCGTATCGATGCCTTTTCCGTTGACCGCTCGATTCTGTCTGGCTACATCAGCAAGCGCACAGTGCTATTAGATGATAGTTTCAAACCATCTGACTACGGTATCGTTACCAAGAAATCAAATACCGAGCTAAACAATTATCTTGATAACTTGGTTACTAAATGGAGCAAGGATGGTAGTTTGCAGAAACTCTATGACCGATACAAGCTCAAACCATCTAGCCATACCGCAGATTAAGGAGGACACCCTATGACAGATTTATCATCTTGGACAGCCTATTTTCAGGATTTTGGACAATTTTTCAATGGCTTCCTCTTTACTCTTGCCCTAGCAATCGGATCTTTTATCCTCGCCATGGTTTTGGGTATCTTCTTCGGAGCTATGTCGACCAGTAAACGTCCAATTTTGAGAATTTTGGCTCGTATCTTTGTCGAATTTTACCAAAATACTCCCCTCTTGGTGCAGTTTGTTATCGTTTTTTATGGCCTACCTCTTATCAGTGACCATATCATCATGATTCCGATTTATTGGACAGCTGTTCTCTGCGTCGGACTTTATCACGGCGCCTATATCGCTGAGGTGATTCGCTCAGGGATTCAGTCTATTCCTAGTGGTCAGATGGAGGCCGCCTTGTCGCAAGGTTTTACCTATATCAGTGCCATGCGCTTGATTATCTTGCCTCAGGCCTTCCGTATTATTCTCCCTCCTTTGACCAACCAAATCGTCAACCTCATCAAAAATACCTCCACCGTCGCTATCATCTCTGGAGTGGACTTGATGTTTGTGACCAAGTCTTGGTCGGCACTTAACGGAAACTACATTCCAGCCTTTCTAGGCGCTGCCCTTCTCTACTTTTCTCTATGCTTCCCTGTTGCCCAGTTTGGTCGCAAGATGGAGCAAGCCAACAAAAAAGCCTATTCACTTTAGGAGGTTACTATGGAATCCATTTTAGAAGTTTTGACCCCAGATAACCTAGTCTTTATCTTTAAAGGATTTGGCTTGACCCTCTACATTTCTCTGATTGCCATCGTCCTCTCTACCCTCATCGGTACGGTGCTAGCTGTCATGAGAAATGGGAAAAATCCTATCTTACGTATCATCTCCAGCATTTACATCGAGTTTGTGCGTAACGTTCCCAACCTTCTCTGGATTTTTACTATCTTTTTGGTGTTCAAAATGAAATCCACTCCAGCAGGAATCACTGCCTTCACCCTCTTTACATCAGCAGCCCTAGCTGAGATTATCCGAGGCGGTCTCAATGCCGTAGACAAGGGGCAGTACGAAGCAGGAATGTCACAAGGATTTACATCAACCCAAATCCTTTACCACATCATTCTCCCACAAGCCATTCGCAAAATGTTGCCAGCCATCATTTCTCAGTTTGTAACCGTGATTAAGGATACCAGTCTTCTCTACTCTGTCATCGCCCTACAAGAACTATTTGGAGCTAGCCAAATTCTCATGGGCCGTTATTTCGAACCTGAGCAGGTCTTCAGTCTTTATATCCTGATTGCCTTGATTTACTTTATCTTTAACTTTGCCATCTCCAGCCTGTCTCATAAGCTAGCAAAACGTTGGCAACAAGCTGCAGAATAAAAAAGAAATGTGAACTCAAAACAAGGGTTCACATTTTTTTCTATAAATGAAAAAGAGCAACCTAATACTATGCAAACGTTTTACTTTTTGGTAAAATGACTTTAAAACCATAAAGCAAGGAGAAAAATCATGATACACGAACTTTGCAAAGAATTCTCTCAACTGGAACAAGTAGAAGCTATCGCTCTTGGTGGCTCTCGTGCAGGACAAAACTATGATCAAAATTCTGACTATGACGTTTATGTCTACCTCAACTCTTCTATTGATGAGGCGACTCGCCTCAAAATTTTGAGTAAATACTGCTCCTATATGGAAATTGGAAACCAGTTTTGGGAGTTAGAGGACGACTGTGTACTAAACAACGGTATCGAAATCGAGTTGATTTATCGTTCGATGGAGTCGTTTGAACAGGAATTGAACTCAACCGTTTTTCAACACAAAGCTCAAAATGCTTATACAACTTGCATGTGGCATAATCTACTCCACAGCAAGATTCTATACGATCCAAATGGACACTACGCTTATCTCCAAAAGACTTACCAGATTCCCTATCCACAGGAACTCAAAAAGCATATCATCGAAAGGCAACTCCTTTTGCTAGAACAAGCCATGCCTGCCTTCTCTCACCAAATAGAAAAAGCTATCAAACGCCAAGATCTTCTCAGTATGAATCATCGTACGAGTGAGTTTTTTGCTTCCTACTTTGACTTGTTATTTGCGCTCAATGAGCAAACCCATCCTGGTGAAAAACGGATGCTGGAGTATGCAAAGGCCCATTGTACTCTCCTCCCTAAGCAATTTGAAGAAACTATTCGCAAGTATTTCCAACTACTCTATCAACCACAACAAG
This sequence comes from Streptococcus sp. HMSC077D04, assembly GCF_001808785.1. Taxonomy (GTDB): domain Bacteria; phylum Bacillota; class Bacilli; order Lactobacillales; family Streptococcaceae; genus Streptococcus; species Streptococcus mitis_BX. The sequence continues at coordinate 554,184 of NZ_KV794547.1, forward strand.
GAGAACAAGCGATCGTAACCTTGCAAACTATCCTGAAGGAACTAAAAGCCATTTTGCCATAGACCAAAAAGAAAATGTGAACCTCTATTGTTGTTCACATTTTTATTTGTCGTTGACTGTAAAATTCTAGTCTACTCATATTCAGTTGCCTATTTTTGACTCTCTCTGAAAATCTGCAACTAGGTTAGAAATTGTTCAATTGATTGACAAGCAATCATGAAGCCGTTCCAAAAACCGCACTCACAATCACTTACCCTGATCTTTCATTACTAGTGACACTTTTTGCCTTAGGGTTACTACAAGATTTTTTAGAGATTCTAACAAGAATTACAATATGAATTTTACATATTACCATAGAACACCTCTATAAGAGAAAATCAGAGCTAAAATCAACAAAACATAGAGGGTGATAAAAAGCCATCTCATCTTCACACATAGAGCAATATATTCTCTGATAAAGGCCGATGGGATATAGTAGGCGGCTGTACGGCAACCAAGACCATCTCCCTTCATCCCAATACGGCGAGCATAGGTACTGGTACGAAAAACATGGTAATCATTGGTCACAAAGAGAAAACGTGGACTGGTCACCAGCCTCTCTCCCATTTCTTTTGAGAAGAGAAGATTCTCATAGGTTGTCGTTGAGTCTTCCTCTAGGAGAATTGCTTCTCTCGGAACATCCGTCTCTTCCAACAAATAATTACAAATTGCCTGAGCTTCAGAAATCTTCTCATCTCCTCCTTGACCACCGCTAGCTATGATTTTGATACGAGGATTCTTAGACTTGTGGTAAGCTTCTACTGCCTTATCAATTCTCCTCTTTAGCAAAGGTGTTACCTTTTCTCCGTCTAACAAACCTGCACCATGAATGATGATAAAATCATAATGCTTCTTCTTAGGAATAAAGAGATACAAGATAGAGTACAGCATAAAACCCACAAAAGCAAAACCAAAAATAAAGTAAGAATAAGCAATAAATGCAAATAAAATGTTTAGAAAGTGATTGGTGTAAAATAATTCATTTCTATCGCCCAATCGAAATGACATCAAAGCAAAAAATAGCAAAATGACTATTCCAAGGAGCATTGAGAGATAATTAGCCTTTGAACGCCCCTCTCGCTTCAGCAGGATAAGGCCATTATAGATTAAAAAGATGCCACCTAGAAAAATCAGTATCGGAAGTAAAATAAAGGAAAATATAAAAAAAGCGAAATGAATCTTCTCATACCCATTTTGATAAAAAAGGTAGCCTAGATAAAAATAACTGGAAATGAGGGATAATAAGAATAATACTGGATTCCACAAACTTCTATTATCCTTCCAAAATGACACTATAAAGGCTAATACAATTCCTATAACGAGATACATTTCTTCCTCCTTTAATGATTCTATTTTATCACAATTTTACATAGAGAAAAAGAGGGCATCTATCCCTCTTAATCCTTCATCTGACTCTCTGCATCGGCCACGACCTGTTCTAGACTGGTCTGACCAAGTTCAGCCTCCATAGCCAGTTGGATTCTCTCCAATTTTTGATCCAAAACATCATGAATATGGGCTCCAACTGGACAATTTGGATTTGGATTGTCATGAAAACTGAAGAGTTGACCAGTCTTACCAAGACACTCAACAGCCTGATAAACATCTAATAGACTAATGTCTTTGAGATCCTTGACAATCTCTGTCCCACCTGTTCCACGCGCTACTGAAATCAGCTCTGCCTTCTTCAACTGGGACAAGGTTTTTCTGATAATGACAGGATTGACTCCGACACTAGCAGCCAGAAAATCACTGGTCACCTTGCTTTCCTTCCCCTTGAGGGCAATGATTATCAGCATATGAGTCGCAATGGTAAATCTACTTGGAATTTGCATCCTCTTCTCCTTTTTACGAGGCTACCCTGCCTCTACTCTTCTTTTTCTTTTATTATACCCTTTTTTGTTGTAATGTCAATCGTTACCACTTTTCAACCAGGCATCTAACTCCCTATCGTAGCCCTCTTTATGGGCCAATTCTCTCAAAAATTCCTGATTGTGAGTATGGTGGATACCATTGACCAGACTTTCATAGTAAACCTCAAAATAGGGAAGTTTGAGGTCTTTAGCCAACTGCAATTCAGCTACCACATCGTAGTCTACCCGTCGGAAGTCCATATCTACCAAGCCCTTGTCATCAAACTCCAAAATCATATACTGGGCCCGCAAGTCCTTCCGCAACTGGGCATCTAGAAAGAAAGGCTGGCCAATTGAACCCGGATTGACAATCAATTGCCCACCAGTCCCGTAACGAAGCAACTGCTGGTGAATATGACCATAAACAGCGATATCACAAGGCGGATTGGTCACCAAACGGTCAAAACCCTCTTGCGCTCCAGTATGAATCAACTCTCGCCCCCAGTTCTTATCAGGAAGATGATGGCTAATTCCTACCGTCAACCCCCCAAACTGACGATGGAGCTGGAGAGGTTGATTGTGGAGCAGTTCGATTTCTTCTAGGGAAATTTCCTCTAAAACATACTGGCACTGGCGCAAGAGATAGCGTTGGCTGGGACGAGTACTATCCAATTCCTTGCGAACACCATACCACAGACTGTCTTCCCAGTTTCCCAAAACTCTAGCCGTAATCGGTAGATCAGCCAACAAGTCCAAAATCCTTCTACGCCCTGTCCCTGGCATGAGAATGTCTCCCAGAAGCCAGTATTCATCCACTCCTAGCTGCCGAGCATCTGCCAAAACAGCCTCCAAGGCGGTGGTATTTCCATGAATATCTGAAAGAAGAGCTATTTTTGTCATTCTTTCTCCTCATTTCCTCTTATATATCTTTTTAATATTATAACAAAAAATACTGTATAATAGTTACCTTTAACCCACTCTTACTAAATCCAGAACACTACTTTTATCAAGGTAAAGACTTATCAAAAAGATGATTTCACATTACTCCTAACAAAGCATAGCAAGCACTTTTCAATGAAGAAAATTCAAAAAAATCTACAAATATCTTGAAAATTTTCACAATCATGCTATAATAATCCATAGAGACAAGTCACTTAGTCCCTTTCTACTAGAGAGTGCGTGGTTGCTGGAAACGCATAGAAAGCCTAAACTGATACTACTCTTGAGTTTTTTATGAAAACATAAAACGGTGGCCACGTTAGAGCCAATCAGAGGTGTCCCTCTTTTTTGAGGAACATAAATGAAGGTGGAACCACGTTGCGACGTCCTTTCAAGGATGTCGCTTTTTGTTTTTCTTTATTTAAGACTGCGAAATAGGGAAACACTTCTGCTTTAGAAATAATGGATAACCAATATAAGGAGAACATCATGATTAACATTACTTTCCCAGATGGCGCTGTTCGTGAATTCGAATCTGGCGTTACAACTTTTGAAATTGCCCAATCTATCAGCAATTCCCTAGCTAAAAAGGCCTTGGCTGGTAAATTCAACGGCAAACTCATCGACACTACTCGTGCTATCACTGAAGATGGAAGCATCGAAATTGTGACACCTGATCACGAAGATGCCCTTCCAATCTTGCGTCACTCAGCTGCTCACTTGTTCGCCCAAGCAGCTCGTCGTCTTTTCCCAGACATTCACTTGGGAGTTGGTCCAGCCATCGAAGACGGCTTCTACTACGATACAGACAACCAAGCTGGTCAAATCTCTAACGAAGACCTTCCTCGTATCGAAGAAGAAATGCAAAAAATTGTCAAAGAAAACTTCCCATCAATCCGTGAAGAAGTTACTAAAGACGAGGCACGTGAAATCTTCAAGAACGACCCTTACAAGTTGGAATTGATTGAAGAACACTCAGAAGACGAAGGTGGTTTGACTATCTATCGTCAAGGTGAGTATGTAGACCTCTGCCGTGGCCCTCACGTCCCATCAACAGGCCGCATCCAAATTTTCCACCTTCTCCATGTAGCAGGTGCTTACTGGCGTGGAAATAGCGACAACGCTATGATGCAACGTATCTACGGTACAGCTTGGTTTGACAAGAAAGACTTGAAAAACTACCTTCAAATGCGTGAAGAAGCTAAGGAACGCGACCACCGTAAACTCGGTAAAGAGCTTGATCTCTTCATGATTTCTCAAGAGGTTGGTCAAGGTTTGCCATTCTGGTTGCCAAATGGTGCGACTATTCGTCGTGAGTTGGAACGCTACATCGTAGACAAAGAGCTAGCTTCTGGCTACCAACACGTCTACACTCCACCACTTGCTTCTGTTGAACTTTACAAGACTTCTGGTCACTGGGATCATTACCAAGAAGACATGTTCCCAACTATGGACATGGGTGACGGGGAAGAATTTGTCCTTCGTCCAATGAACTGCCCACACCACATCCAAGTCTTTAAACACCATGTTCACTCATACCGTGAATTGCCAATCCGTATCGCTGAAATCGGTATGATGCACCGTTATGAAAAATCTGGTGCCCTGACTGGTCTTCAACGCGTGCGTGAGATGTCGCTTAACGACGGTCACCTCTTTGTGACTCCAGAACAAATCCAAGAAGAATTCCAACGCGCCCTTCAGTTGATTATCGATGTTTATGAAGACTTCAACTTGACTGAATACCGCTTCCGTCTCTCTCTTCGTGACCCTCAAGATACTCATAAGTACTTTGATAACGATGAGATGTGGGAAAATGCCCAAACTATGCTTCGTGCAGCCCTTGATGAAATGGGTGTTGACTACTTTGAAGCTGAGGGTGAAGCAGCCTTCTACGGACCAAAATTGGATATCCAAGTTAAGACAGCCCTTGGAAAAGAAGAAACACTCTCAACTATCCAGCTTGACTTCTTGCTTCCAGAACGTTTCGACCTCAAATACATCGGAGCTGATGGTGAAGAACACCGTCCAGTTATGATCCACCGTGGGGTTATCTCAACTATGGAACGCTTCACTGCTATCTTGATTGAGAACTACAAGGGTGCCTTCCCAACATGGCTTGCACCACACCAAGTAACCCTCATCCCAGTATCTAACGAAAAACACGTAGACTACGCTTGGGAAGTGGCCAAGAAACTCCGTGACCGTGGAGTTCGTGCCGATGTAGATGAGCGCAATGAAAAAATGCAGTTCAAGATTCGTGCTTCACAAACAAGCAAGATTCCTTACCAATTGATCGTTGGGGACAAGGAAATGGAAGACGGAACAGTCAACGTTCGTCGCTACGGCCAAAAAGAAACACAAACTGTCTCAGTAGATGATTTTGTTCAAGCTATCCTAGCTGATATCGCCAACAAATCACGCGTTGAGAAATAAAACAATCACAGTCTGAGAAACATTTTTCAGAGCCAGAAAAAGCAACAACTATTTCAGCTGTTGCTTTTTATATTTTATTTAATCTGAGCTAGTAGTGATTGGTCAAACCACCACACAAGATTTGCTTTCATTAGTTAGATAAGGTCAATATCCTCAATCCTTATCTGCTTCATTTTCTTTTACGAGATCTTTTTGTGAATCCTTTTCAGAGAGTTTTTGATCGATATACTTGTTAATGGTTTCATAAAATTCCTTGGTCGCTTCACTATCTAATGTTGGCGAGTTCTGAACTTGATTCACTTTCAATTGAACAGATTGAATACCGTAAGAGGCTTGTTTTTGGTGGAGTGTTTCTAATTCTTCTTCTGAAATCGGATCTCCAACAACCGTCAAGACCAATTCATTGTTACTTGACTTGTAGACTTGATTAATAACCGTATAATTGGCGAACTCTTTTCCTACAAACTGTTTGATCCCTTCTTTGCGCGCTTGTTCTATTGTCAGAGTAACTGCCGAATAGCTAGCTGGAAGAATCAACAATACAATCAAAGAAATCAAGCCAATTCTCATTTTAATGCTCAGCTCTTTAAATGAAGTTAAAGGAGATTTTCTCATCAAAATTCTTGTTCCAACAATGTTGGCTAGCATGATAAAGACACAGTTGATCAAGAAAAGATAGAGAGCCCCCAATAAAAATCGTACATTCCCATTAGCTAAACCATAGCCAGCAGTACAGATAGGCGGCATCAAAGCTGTAGCAATGGCTACTCCTGGCACGATATTGTTTGCTTCTTTTTTCCTTGAACCGATCACACCAACAATCCCACCAGCAATAGCAATGAGAACATCCCAAATGGTTGGAGAGGTTCGTGCGATCAACTCGCTACTTGCATAAGACAAGGGAGAAATCCAGAAATACAGAGTCGAGACAAGCAAACTGACCAACACTTGAGTCAATAAAACCTCTAGAGATTGCTTGATTAAACGCGTATCAAAAATAGCTAAACCGAATCCCAGTCCAACAATCGGTGTCATGAGAGGTGAAATTAACATGGCTCCAATAATAACAGCTGTTGAATTCATATTTAGACCGATAGAGGCAATAAAAATTGCACACATCAAAATCGCTGTATCTCTCAATCGAACATGAAGGTCATCGTATAATTTCTCACGGTATTCCCGTGTTGAATAATTGGCAGTCATTTGTCCTCTCCTCTTTCCTTATTTAAATCGGTATAATAATTAATAATAACAGCTGATAAACAGCCAAAAAATATGAGCCCATAAATCGTCAAGAAGACACTGGTAATCCTTCCAATCAAGGTCACAGCTAGGAGATCCCCGTAGCCGACAGTCGTCGAAGTCACAAAAGCATACCAAAGACCGTCTCCGTAATTTGTGATAGCAGGTTCAACTAGGAAAAGCACGCCTCCTGACCCAAAAACAAAGGTCACAAAACTCAGAGCAAACCGAGTAAAACCCGTAACCTGTATAATATGCCATAACATTTTTAAACGTCTCATTTGTTCTCCTTATTCATACTAGCTCCTGACCGAGCCGTTTTTTCCAATAATCAAAGTGAAGATAGGACATGATCTCCATCAGAGAAAGATAGACAAACTGATAGATCTGATTTAAGCTGATTATCAACTGATATTGTTTGAAAAATGACTGGAAGAAAGACCAGATATGACTGTCTTGAATCAGTCCCTTCTTAACATCAGACAGGATATTAGCTAAAGCTCCCAAGGACTGAAACGGTAAATCCTTGACATTTATATAGATCCGGTCCACCACATCATTCAGACTGGTATCTTGGATGGCATGAAATTCTCCAAAGAGAACTCCTGCCGCTCCAAGAGTAGAAACAAATTCCACCAAATAATTTCTGAGGAAATTTTCTCAACCTTTTCCCATAATGTGTTTAGTGCCATCCATAACGATCCCAACCAGAAAAAGGAAAGAAAACAAGCAAAGAAATTTTGCCGTAAATCCCAAAAAGCTTCAAGACTTGGTGTTGTTGGTTTTTCTAACTCTTTTCCTTGAACCGATCACACCAGCAATCCCACCAGCAATAGCAATGAGAACATCCCAAATGGTTGGAGAGGTTCGTGCGATCAACTCGCTACTTGCATAAGACAAGGGAGTAATCCAGAAATACAGAGTCGATACAAGTAAACTGACCAATACTTGAGTAAGTAAAACCCCTAGAGCTTGCTTGACTAAACGAGTGTCAAAAATAGCTAAACCTAATCCTAGTCCAACAATCGGTGTCATAAGAGGGGAAATCAGCATGGCTCCAATAATGACAGCTGTTGAATTCACATTTAGGCCGATAGAGGCAATAAAAATCGCACACATCAAAATCGCTGTATCTCTCGATCTAACATGAAGATCATCGTATAATTTTTCACGGTATTCACGTGTTGAATAATTTCCGTTCATTGGTTACTCCTTTTATTTCATATAATCTTGTTTCTGCATGGATGATGGTAGAGAGACTTCTGTCCCGTCTTACATATTTTTCTTCTCATCTGTTATTCTTTTGAGAATTATCTTTTAAGTATCCGTCAGTCCATCCTCCATATTATATCAAAAATTTTACAGTTTTTCTCTGAAGAAATCTCTCAATTGAATAGATAGATGCAGCAAGAAATTTTTGTTTCCTTATTAGAAAAAGAAAAACCGGTATCTCCTGAACCTTGATACTATGCGTTTTATTCTTTATAATTTAGCTATTTCAAAATTACAAGTTCTCCATTCTTAATTTCCCAAACTTGGTCAAACTTACTTAATAATTCGTTTTGGCGATGTAAAGTAACAATGACGGCACTTGGTAGTTCCAGAACTCTTTCCAATTCCATTTTAAACTGATTAGTATCCAAGGCAGAGAAAGGTTCGTCTAGGATAAGCAATGGATTTTTACGATTTTTCTCACGATTTAAATACATTCGTTGTTGCTGACCACCTGACAGGGATTGTGGTGGAATTTTTTCAAAATCTTCTTCTCTGAATTTTTCATTGAAACTATTGAATAGCGTTACATTATTTTCATAACTCGAAATAAATGTATGTTCTTGTTGCAGAATCATACCGAATCTTCCCCAAAGATGGTCCAAAACAAGCCCATCTAGCACAATTTGTCCTTCAAAATCTTCATCTGTTCCATTTAAAATGTTGAGAAGACTACTTTTTCCAGACCCATTCTTACCAATAAGCGCAATTTTATCCCCTTTTTGAATCGTAGCGGAAGTAATTATCAATTTTGATTCTCCCAGTTGTTTGGAAATGTTTTTCAAAGTAATCGTATCAAAAGAATGTTGAGGTGCTTGAACTGAAACGGGTCTCCCAACAATGTTTTGAAAACTCTTGATTACAGGCTTTACGGACTCTAACATTTGTAAATCATAAAGGATTTCCTGTATTGGTTCAGAAAAAGCATTAATATATCCGAAACTCGCCACCACCTCAGGAATACCGAGTTGCTGGTGAGATAGAGAGTAGGCTAAATAAATAAACAGAACAAGACTAATGAATTCAAAAGAAACACCTGTCAATAAGATGCCTGTAATTTTTGTCAAACCATACTTAAAATACTTATCCTGCAAATTCTTTAGAGAGCTCTTTTGTTGATTCAAAAAATGCGACATAGTTAGTTTATTTACCAAATGATGTCCCATGAGCAAATCCTCCAAGGTTCGATAGTAATCTCCTTGTTTTTTCAAGTAAACCTGTCTACGATTAGCGATCAACTTCCCAACGATTTTAGGAATTTGAATACTAATTCCAGTGGAAAAGATTAAAATCAGTGATACAATAGGATTAATTGTTCTGCTAATAATGAAAGCGTAAATGATGATACGTAAAATTTGTTTGATAAAACTCATCAATGGAGGAAGGTAATCCTTTTCCAACGAATCTAGGTCATTAGATTGATAGGAAATATACTCTGCTACTGTTTTCTGCTTGAAATCGTGGTGACTGAGTCCCAGAAGTGAACGAAACCACTCATTTTTCAAAGTAGTCGAAAAGATAATCCCCTGCTTCCAATCAAGTATCATTTGGATATAGTTACAACTCAAATAGCCTGCCACTGACATAGAGTAACCATATAGAGCTACTTGATAATCCCCTTTGATTAATGCCTGCGTGAAATACGGTAACAAAGCTGTGCAGATATTCGATACTACACCAAAAAGAAAATTAAAGAAGAGATACCATCTAATAGTTTTAAGATATGGTAGCATATACGATACTCCTTGCTAATGCGTTTTTTTACATATCGCAGAACAATCTCTACTATTCCCTATTTCAGATAGTGCGATACTCGGACATTGAGTGCAATAATTGTAAATCACACAAGTACTGCAGTTTTTACTATCATTCAAAATATAATTTGCTATTTTGTAAAATATAGGTCTATCCCATGTTTCTTTGATAGATGTAAAATGAATATTTCCAATACTTCTATTGAAAGTAAGCTTTTTCAGTTTTTCTAACGATTTAGGCTATTTCGTGACACACCCACAATCCGTGAAAATTCTGGTTATATCAGATTATGTGATTTTCGTAAGAATTTTATATTGTCTCCAATCATGGCAGTCTCCTTTTACTTGATAAAACTATTACAACATTTAGAAATTAAAAACTGGTTCAAAATCAATAGAATGTGTGTATTCGATACATTCAATAATTCTTTGGAAACAGTTCTACACCAGTTACACAAATCTATATACACCTATCTCATTCAAAATAAAAAGAAAGCTGCAGTTCTTTTAATCCAGTATCAACGATTCATTCTGAAATCGAATAGGAGACATTCCCCAAGTCTACAATTCACTTCATCTCAAATTAATTTTTGTAATTCACCCTTAGTTTATAGATTTTATACTCAACAAAAGTATAAAGCATACAAAACTTCACTTTGAACCAGTATTTATACTATATTCCGTATTAAAAATTCTATTATTGGTTTTGTAAAAAACAGTCTTCAAATATCCTGAAATATAGCAAAAAGAGATTGGGTAAAAACTCATTGTCTCTTCTCACTCAAGGACTAAGTTCACTTGAGCAAACTGAATCCGCACTGTCGTTCCTTTTCCGACCTCAGACTCGATACGAATCTGGTGACCTAGTTCTTCAGAAATTTTCTTAGATAGATAGAGGCCAAGTCCAGATGACTGCTGAGTTAGGCGTCCATTATATCCTGAGAAGCCACGTTCAAAGACTCGGAGGACATCACTGTTTTTTATCCCGATTCCCGTATCCTTGATACAAAGCTCTTGTCCCTCCATATAAATCTCCAGACCACCTTCCTTGGTATACTTGAGACTGTTTGAGATGATTTGCTCAATAACCACTAGCAGCCACTTTTTATCCGTCACGATTTCTTTATCAAGATCATGTAGATTGACATTTAATCCTTTTTGAATAAAGAAAAGAGCATATTTACGAATTATTTCTTTGACCAAGTCCTCAATTTGAACCTGCTTTAAGACCAAATCATCATGGAAACTTTCTAAACGCAGGTACTGTAAAACCAAGTTGGTATAGGAGTCGATCTTGAAAATTTCCTGTTCTAGCTGCTGCTTCAGTTGGCGGTCAGCTACTTCTGCAACTAAGAGTTGACTAGCTGCAATGGGTGTCTTAACCTGATGGACCCACAAGGTATAGTAATCCAGCAAATCCGTCAGTTTTCTTTCTGAATCTGACCTCTGCTGATAGAGTTCCATCTCACGCGCTTCTAATTTTTCTGCTAAAGCTATTTCCAAAGGAGATTTGGCTTCCCTCTCCCCATAGAGAATTTCCTGGCGATAGACCTGCATTTCCACCAATATGTCCCAAGTGAAAAATAAGATGGTTACAAAACAACATAGCAGGAAAAAGTAGAGAAAATAAATTCCCAAACTTGCAAATAAAAACTGAAAGAGCAAAACCAGAAACGTCAAAGAAAGCAGATAGACAAACAGACGACTACGGGAACGCAGATAGGCTAGAAAAAATTGTTTCCAATCAAGCATGCTTCAGTCCGTACCCTATCCCTTTCTTGGTCTCGATAAATCCTACCAAGCCCTGTTCTTCCAACTTTTTACGCAAACGAGCCACATTAACAGATAGGGTATTGTCATCAATGAAAAAGTCACTATTCCAAAGTTCCCGCATGAGATCGTCACGCGCTACAATATTGCCCGCATGCTCAAACAATACTCGTAAAATCTGGAATTCATTCTTGGTCAAATTCAAGACTTGCCCTTGATAATGTAAATCCATGGATTTGGTATTAAGGATAACACCAGCATATTCCAGTAAACTCTCGTCACGCCCAAACTCATAGGAACGGCGCAACAAGCCCTGAACCTTGGCTAGAAGGACCTGCTGGTCAAAAGGCTTGGTCACAAAGTCATCCGCCCCCATATTGATTGCCATGACGATATCCATAGCCTGGTCTCTCGAAGACAGAAACATGATGGGTACCTTGGAAATCTTGCGAATCTCCTGACACCAGTGATAGCCATTAAACAAGGGCAGTCCAATATCCATGAGGACCAGATGAGGTTCCGACTGGACAAAAAGACTCAAAACTTCCATAAAGTCTTCTACCAGAACCACTTCAAATCCCCATTCAGAGAGCATTTTCCCGACCTGTTGACGAATGACCTGATCATCTTCTACTAATAAAATCTTGTGCATGCGCTCCTCCTTTTCTATTATTATAACAGATTTTTCCATGTTAGAAGGTCTGAAACTGAATTTGAAAGAGCTTGTTTTTAGCCAACAAAATGAGGCAACCCTACTAGCTAATTTGAGGGAAATTTGATAAGATAAATAAAAAAGAAAGGAGCTCTAATGGCCAATATTTTTGATTATCTGAAAGATGTCGCACACGATTCCTTTTACGACCTTCCTTTGAATGAGCTAGACATTCTAGCCTTAACAGAAATCACCTATCTCTCCTTTGATAATCTGGTCTCCACAAGTCCTCTGCGACTTTTAGACTTGGCACCTCTCATTCCAAGAGAGTCTAACATGTTGACCAGTAAAAACCGCCTCCAGCTATTAGATGAACTAGCTCAACACAAGCGCTTCAAAAATTGCAAACTCTCCCATTTTATCAATGATATCGACCCTGAGCTGCAAAAACAGTTTGCGGCTATGACCTACCGCCTCACTCTCGATACCTATCTGATTGTCTTTCGTGGGACAGATGACAGTATCATTGGCTGGAAGGAAGATTTCCACCTGACCTATATGAAGGAAATTCCTGCTCAAAAGCACGCCCTTCGCTATTTAAAGAACTTTTTTGCCCGCCATCCTAAGCAAAAGGTTATTCTGGCTGGGCATTCCAAGGGAGGAAATTTAGCCATCTATGCTGCTAGCCAAATTGAGCAAAGTTTGCAGGATCAAATCACAGCAGTTTATACCTTTGATGCGCCTGGTCTCCATAAAGAACTGACACAAACCGAGGGCTATCAAAGGATAATGGATAGAACCAAGGTCTTTATCCCACAAGGGTCCATTATCGGTATGATGATGGAAATCCCTAACCACCAAATCATCGTGCACAGTACTGCCTTAGGTGGTATCGCCCAGCACGACACCTTTAGTTGGCAGATTGAGGACAAACACTTCGTCCAACTGGATAAAATCAACAGTGATAGTCAACAAGTTGACACAACCTTCAAAGAATGGGTGGCAACAGTCCCTGACGAGGAGCTTCAGCTCTACTTCGACCTCTTCTTTGGCACCATTCTAGATGCTGGGATTAGCTCCATCAATGACCTGTCATCCTTAAAGGCGCTTGAACACATTCATCATCTCTTTGTCCAAGCTCAATCCCTCACTCCAGAAGAAAGGGAAACCATGGGACGCCTCACCCAATTATTAATTGATACCCGTTACCAAGCATGGAAAAATAGATAATCCACATAAAAAACCCAACTAATCACTTGATTAGTTGGGTTTTCATTTATGAAATTGAATTCCTTTGTTTAATCTTTAATGATTAAAACATTAGTCTTCTTTTTTCTTGCGTGCCACAAGACCAAATCCGCTCAATACTCCAAGAAGTCCAAGAGCTGCTAGGCTTGAGTGATCTTCTGTACCAGTATTAGGCAATTCCTTAGCCGGTTTAGCTGGAGCTGGTTTTGATGGTTTCGCAGGTTCTGGTTTCACAGAAGGAATGATTTTTTCATAAACATGAACTGTGTCGCCATTTGGAAGTTTCTTAGTTTCTACGAAGCG
>NZ_KV794548.1:0-677 GCF_001808785.1 Streptococcus sp. HMSC077D04
CGCAATATTCTTATTTCTATCATATTGGGGTGATTTTTTATCTAATAATGTCAAACGAACATCTTGTGCTAAAATCGTATCATGAGAAAATTCCTTACCGTAAAAGAGCTTCTTTTCTTTTAGAGTTCCAAAACGGGCGCTCCCGTATTCTACCCCTTCTCGGTATTGTTTTTTGCCAGTCTCTAAATACAGATAAACCAGCAACATCATCACAAAGCCTAGTAGAAAAAAAGCACTTGATTTTCCAGTAAAGGAAACATTCCATGGAGACTGAAGAACTTCATCTTGACCTTCCATTAGAAGATGAGTCCATTTATCTAAGGTATTTCCAGTAAAGGAATCATACAAAAGCGTCAAACGATGAAAAAGATAGCCTAGGAAGATACCTAACAGTGAGAATAGTAGGAATTTCTTTCCACTGTACATCATCTCACCATCTCTTTCTGTTTGACGGCCCCTTCTTGTCTAAAAGTAATTTGGGATTTAGCCTCATCAATTGCATCGTCTAATGACTTATCCATTGTAAAATCAGCTAATTTCTCTGGATCATTAACCATTTTTTCTAAAAGATGGTCTAAATGATTGTCCAGAATCGAACGGTCTTTCGTGTAGAAATGCAGAGAATCCCCTTGCCAAGCGATGGCTAAAGGAATCTCTTCTTTTTCTAAAAAAGCTTT
>NZ_KV794549.1:0-248 GCF_001808785.1 Streptococcus sp. HMSC077D04
AGCTGGTCTAGGTCCAAATCACCATATCCAGAGACCTGGGCATCCGCATGTTTGTAGGAGGTCAACTCTAGTTGGATATCATCTATCGCTGCTTGTAACTTCTTGATGCTGGGGATGATAATCTCTATAAAGAGACCTTTACCAGCTGTGTAGGCTGCTCCTGTCAACTCACCTGAGTCTAAAGAGGAAATCAGGTGGTCACATCCGCTGGATAAACGGTCTGTGACTTCATTTGCGACTCGGAGGTT
>NZ_KV794549.1:348-5056 GCF_001808785.1 Streptococcus sp. HMSC077D04
AGCCGATTCCTTTCCGCTATCAGTTCTTCTCTGGCTTCATCGAAAGAGCGACAAGCCTTTTTAGTTTGTTTTTCCAACGTATCCAGTTCCTCCTCTACATAAGAGTTGACCTGTCGCTGAATGGTTCTATTATCACTTTCGATTTGCTCTATTAGCTGACGAGAACTGGGTGAGAGAGACAATAGATTTATCATGCGATGGTGAATGCTCTGAATATCCGAGTAAAAGTTTGTCAACTGCTGTTCATATTGCTTTTTAGTTGCTCGGAGTCTGTCTTCCTTATCTTCTATCTTAACAATCTTACGCCAAATTTCTGTGCGCTTTTCTTCATTTCTATCTGCCATTCCTTAGTGACTCCATCTCTTCGCTTGCTCTATATCACGTTTTTCAATCCTATGAGCAATTTCTGGAAACTTATTTGCTTGGGTCAAAACAGCTGAACTAAAATCACTGACCGCTTGAAGCATTTGATTGCAGGTCTGACGTCCTGCTTCCATTCCAGTGATTCCAGATGTATATGAAAATTCCACCTGCTGATTTTGCTTGTCGCTCGTTTCATACCCGACCAACTCATTAATAGCCGCCTCTGCTGCTATCGTGCTAGATTTTATCTTTCCACCCATACTTCCAACTCCACTTATTAATTATATATTGACCATATCATAACATAAAAATAGTACGATTTCAAAATAAATTATAACGAACTAAAGGGCAATCTTATCCTTAAAAAAACTTGATCCTTCAGTAAAATATATTGATAGAGATGCTACTAGGAATTTTGAAAATCCGTTTTCTGATACCTTATATTTTGTGTTTACTGGGAAGTATTCTTATTATCAAGATTTGTCCTTCTCTCATTATAAAACGAAAAAGACAAACCCTAGAAAAATTCCTAGGGCTTGTCTTATACGTCAAAATGAGCTAAATTTTTACTGACTTTTACAACTCTGTCCGATTTTCAATAGCTCGTAAGAGGGTTACTTCGTCCGCATACTCGATATCTGCTCCCACTGCTAGACCTCGCGCTAGGCGCGTAACCTTAATCCCTGCAGGTTTGAGCAAGCGAGAGAGATACATGGAGGTCGCTTCGCCATCAGCTGTTGCATTGGTAGCTACGATGACCTCTGAAACCTCACTGTCCATAAGACGAGTCATAAGACTCTTAAGGTTGATATCATCCGGACTAATTCCATTCATGGGTGAAATCAACCCATGCAATACATGGTATAACCCATGGTATTCCTGAATATTTTCCATAGCAGCTACATCTCGACTATCCTCTAGGACGAGGATAGTTGTTTGGTCCCGACTTGGATCTGTGCAGATAGAACAGGGATCTTCATCGGTTAAACGTCCACAGATAGAACAATAGGTCAACTCTCTTTTAGCTGAAAGGAGATTTTTAGCAAATTCGTTGACGTCATCATCCGGCATTCCAATAGTATAAAAGGCTAGACGTGTTGCTGTCTTAATCCCAATACCAGGAAGTTTGGAATAACTGTCAATCAACTTAGCAATAGGTGTTGGATAAAGCATGGTTTCCTTTCTAATTCATTGGATGGTGTTGGTTATATAAATTGATAATGTCGCGAGCAATTGCTGGCCCAACATTTTTGGTTAAATTGGTATTATGAGGAAATACTACTGCAACTGCAATTTGAGGATTTTCTGTTGGAGCATAGGCCACGGCATTGGTATTATTAGCTTCTTGACCACCAGCTACATAGCTTTCAGCTGTACCGGTCTTACCACTGATAGAAACAGTGGCGCCATCTGAAAACGCCCGTCCTGTCGTAAGGGGACTAGTTCCATGCGATACTTGGTAAAATCCTTGGTGCAAGATTGCCATATCTGATTCAGAAATATTGACCTTGTTGATTTCCTTGGTATCTATTGCTTGGATTAATTCCCCAAGGCCACCCTTATCATTGTTGTCGTATATTCCCTCGACAATATGTGGAGCTAGACGAACACCATTATTTGCAATAGTTGCTACATACTGAGCCAACTGCATCGGCGTATAGTTATCAAACTGCCCAAAGGCATTGGTAATGAAATTGGCAAAGTTATACTCTTTGGGAATAAATCCAGTAGATTCATCTGGTAGGTCAATCCCAGTCGCAGATCCCAAGCCATATTCGCCAAAGGTTGAACGCAATTTACCCATAGCAGACTCTAGATTGCTGGTGCCGACAAACATATTGGGTTGATAGGTCTGCCCCATAAGACCTAAGGCTGTTTGGACCATATAAGCATTGGATGAATACTCCAAAGCTTGAACCGCCGTAATCGGCATTGGCACAGAAAAGGCAGTATACCAAGAATTAATTGGAGCTGAACCTTGAAAGACAATGGACTGGTCTGTCAAGGTCTGGTTTCCTGACAAGACTCCATTTTCCCAACCTGAGCTGATGGTCGCCGCCTTGACAACCGAACCTGGAACAAAGACATTGGTTACCGTTCCCAAGGAATCAGGCGTCAACTCTCCCGTTTTCAGGTCATGTTTGATCCCTGACATGGATAACACAGCACCTGTTTTGGGGTTAAGGGCGACTGCATACACACCTTCAGAATACTTGGCCCCACCATTTCCCAACTCTGAATTGAAATAACTTTTCAGCAAAGCATCCACGCTATCTTGGAAGGCCAAATCAATGGTCAGTTTAATATTATTCCCTTTAGTGCCATCTTCGATATTTTCGACACTTTCCATGTTACCGTACTTATCTAGATGAATTTCCTTCACTGATCGTTTGCCTTGCAAGGTTTCCTCGTATTGCTTTTCTAGATAAGAAGTCCCCACACGGTCATTTAGAGAATAACCTTTTTTAAGATAGGCATCTGCTTCTTCCGCTGGGAGACCAGCTTTTTCACTGGATACACTACCTACTATAGAAGAAAGGGAAGTCTCTAGAACTTTTCGATCCCATGAAGTTGAAATACTGACACCGGGTAATTGTTTCGAAGCAGAGGCAATCAGAGCAATCTGGGTATCTGTAAGAGCATCTGTCACAATGGTTCCTGTCGCAAAGTTTCCAACGGCATTTAACTGACTAAAAAGATAGATTTCTTTCTTTTCATCCTCTGTATAGTTTAGTTGACTCGTTTGGACACTATCGACCGCATTGTTATACAGTTCTGATTCGGATAGGCGATTGCCATCTGAATCCAAGCGTTTCTCACGTGGTAAGCTTTCCACTACTTTCTTATAGACATCTTGATCTGCTAGATAATAGTCCGCCAACTGTCGGTCAGTCAATGTTGGAGAAGTAACTCCTACATAGTCTAACAGCTTCTTGGCTGTTTCTTTTAAATCTGCAGCCGTCATTTTGTTGTTTCGAGTAAAGGAAACAACTTGTTTCACAGTATTTTCAACTAAGGGCTTGCCACTGGCATCATAAATTTCACCTCGAGCTGAACTAGTAGTCACCTTTGTTTTACTAGCCGATGCTAGTTTTGTCTCATAAAAATCCTTGTTCAAAACCTGCATATAAAGCAGGCGACCAATAATGGTCATAAAGAGTAAAATGATGATTGAAAACAATAAATTAAGCCGAATCGGAATCGAATGGCTGTTAAATTTCCTCATACAAATCAGTCTCATTTCTATTTAAAATCTTACTCTTCATTGTACCATAATTTAAGAAGAAATTTTGGAAAAGAAGGGAGCTTTTCCCATTTTACAGGAAAATACGATTTTATTTATCCATCCCTACATTATATGATATAATAAATGTAAAAGTTCGATGACTCAGTCTTTTTCCAATATGACTCATTTAAAGGAGCCTTCCCTATGGACAAACCAGATATAGCAACCCTCATTGATTCTCACTTCGAAGAAATGACAGACCTAGAGCAAGAAATCGCTCGCTATTTTTTGCAAGCTGAAACCATTGCAGATGATTTATCTTCTCAGCAGGTCACTCAAAAATTACATATCTCTCAAGCTGCTCTGACCCGCTTTTCTAAAAAATGTGGTTTTACAGGCTATCGAGAATTTATTTTCCAATACCTGCACCAAGCAAAGAAACAGGACACTCATTCTCACAAACATAGTCCTTTAACCAACCGAGTTCTTCGAAGCTACAGTAATATGCGAGAACAAACACAGGGCTTGATTGACGAAGAACAACTAGAACGAATCGCCCAGTTAATCGAAGATGCTGATCGTGTCTACTTCTTTGGAACAGGGAGTTCTGGCCTTGTCGCTCGTGAAATGAAATTGCGCTTTATGCGTCTAGGTGTGGTCTGCGAGGCCTTGACCGATCAAGACGGTTTTGCTTGGACAACCAGTATTATGGATGAGAATTGTCTCGTACTCGGTTTCTCACTTTCTGGCTCAACTCCTTCTATTTTAGATAGTCTATTAGATGCTAAGGAGATGGGGGCAAAGACTGTACTTTTTTCAAGTGTTCCCAATAAAGATAGTCAGGCCTATACAGAGACTGTTCTTGTAGCCACACACAGCCAGCCATCCTACATCCAACGAATATCCGCTCAACTTCCTATGCTCTTCTTTATCGATTTGATTTATGCCTACTTTTTGGAAATCAATCGTGAAAGCAAGGAGAAAATCTTTAATAGCTATTGGGAAAATAAAAAACTTAATGGCTATCGCAGACAAAAACGTGTAAGAAAATCCTAGTTTGGTCTAGCCAAACTAGGATTGTTTTGTCTTGATACTCTTCGAAAATCAAATTCAAACCAC
>NZ_KV794549.1:5156-27345 GCF_001808785.1 Streptococcus sp. HMSC077D04
TTCGAAAATCAAATTCAAACCACGTCAGCTTCGCCTTGTCGTAGATATATGATTACTGACTTCGTCAGTCTTATCTACAACCTCAAAACAATGTTTTGAGCAACCTACGGCTAACTTCCTAGTTTGCTCTTTGATTTTCATTGAGTATAAAATGATAATAAGCACCCAACATACCTGCTGTATTTTGATGATGGGCAAATTCTAATCTTGTTTTCTCAGCTAGACTTGGTACCAAAGCTTCCTTCAAGGCTGTGCGGATCTTGGGTTTGAGGATAGCCTCTTGTCCCATGATACCGCCACCGAGAATGACCACTTCTGGATTAGCCACATAGCAAATGTTTGCCAGACCTTTTCCTAGATAGTCTACCATGCGGTCAATACCAGCCATACAAATCTTGTTTCCTTCAGTGGCTTCCTTAAAGATGCGTCGTCCATTCCACTGATCAACATCTTCTCCATGTGCTTCAGCTACATATTTCACTAAAGCTGTGGTAGAAGCCAAATCTTGGAACGCTCCATCCTGCATATGCATATAACCAACTTCACAGGCTGAATTGCTAAATCCATGGAAGACTTTCCCATCCATAATCAAACAACCACCGATACCGGTTCCAATAGTCAAGCAAAGGGTGACACTCGCTCCCTTGCCTGAACCAGATACCGCCTCAGCCAGACCTGCACAGTTGACATCATTTTCAATCTCACAAGGAATATTAAAGCTAGTCTCGATTTCCTTTTTGAACTGGGTGCCTGCGTAGTTAGGGATTTGAGGCCCAGCGTAGAAAATCTCACCCTTGTCTGGATCCACCATTCCTGCTGAAGAAATAGCAACACCTGCTACTGGGCCTTGTTCTAAATAGCTGGCTACGATATCTTTGGTTTTTTGTAAGATATGAGGTCCACCCCTATGCGCCTCTGTTGGCATTTCATGGGATTCAACAAGTTGGCCTTCTTGGTCGATCAAACCATATTTGATATTTGTTCCACCGATATCAATTGCAACGTAGTGTGTCATAAATACCTCCTTATGGATTAGAGGAAGCGCTCCTTGGTTTCACGAATCAAGGCTGCAGCTGCTTCTACAACTGAACGATCTTCTTCAGTCACTGGTGTCAATGGTGAACGAACAGAACCAATATTCAAGCCTTCATTGATTTTCAAGACTTCCTTAATCACACCGTACATATTTCCATGTGCAGCAGTGAGTTTACCAATGATAGCATTGATAGCGTATTGTAATTCACGCGCAGTTTCCAAATCTTTGTCCGCAATCAACTCATTAAGTTTCAAGAAGAGTTCTGGCATGGCACCATATGTACCACCGATACCAGCTTTAGCTCCCATGAGACGACCACCTAAGAACTGCTCATCTGGACCGTTAAAGACGATATGGTCTTCCCCGCCAAGGCTGACAAAGGTTTGGATATCTTGAACTGGCATAGAAGAGTTCTTAACACCGATAACACGTGGGTTTTTCAACATTTCTGTGTAAAGGCTTGGAGTCAAAGCAACACCTGCTAATTGAGGAATGTTGTAAATCACGTAATCTGTATTTGGAGCTGCAGAACTGATATCATTCCAGTATTTAGCAACTGAGTATTCTGGCAAGCGGAAATAAATTGGTGGAATCGTTGCAATGGCATCTACACCCAAGCTTTCAGCATGACGAGCAAGTTCCATACTATCTTTGGTATTGTTGCAAGCAACGTGAGCAATGATGGTCAGTTTACCTTTGGCAACTGCCATGACTTCTTCCAAAATCAACTTGCGGTCTTCAACGCTTTGGTAGATACATTCACCAGAAGAACCATTGACATAGAGACCTTGAACACCTTTATCAATGAAGTATTGCACCAAGGCACGTGTGCGCTCTGGACTTACTTCTCCTTGATCATCATAACATGCGTAGAAGGCTGGAATGACACCTTCGTATTTTTTTAAATCTGACATAGATTTTCTCCTAAGATTTCTTTTTTCTGCTAAAAGCAGGATTTATTCTTTACGTTTTTAGTATACACCTTGCAAAAAACGCTTTCAATATCTGGTGTACACTTAGATTTTAGTTTCGATATATATTTTGAAACGTTTAAGGCTCGAAAGTAGTTTCAGAAACAAGCCATCCTATTGGTATTTTGTGAAAATTTTCTCCATCAATCCAGTCTGGATAAAGACTAAGAGTCCAAATCCAAAAAGCAGGAAGGCTGAGCCACCTAAAAGTAAACTGAAGGCGGACAGATAAAGAACCATCACAATGAGAAAGAGAATAGCTAACATGAGGAAGAACCAAGGAAAGTTAAAACTTGCCAAGATAAGTCCTTTTTGTAAGACTTCTTTCCAAGTTAAATCATAGCGTGCAGCGATGGGATAGCTAGCCAACATCACGATAGTGAGGAAGATAAGAATACCTAGACAAATAGCTTTCACCATTTGGAAAGGCATAGCTGTCTGACCCCAAAAGAGATAAAGATCTAGAAGGCTTAATGAAACAATGCCCAACTCAAGTAGACCTAACTGAAGACCTAGCTTCAGATTTTGCTTGAAAGCTCTTAAATAGATTCTAAAGACAGGCACACGTCTGCTCTTCTTAATCTCAAACATAGTCTCGTAGAGGCTAATTTTAGCCACTCCAATCGTCACGATGGGCAAACAAGAGACGACAAAAAGAAGATTGGCTGTCACGATATCCAAGACCTTCTCACTAAAACGCATGAGAAAGTTATCTGTATCAAATGCTGCCTTGATAAGGCTTACTCCTTTTTGTGCCATATTTGCTCCTCCTGATTTTTTAATCAATCAAAATTTTAAAGAGATATTTGCGAACCTTCTCTTCCATACCTGCATAGCCATTTGGCTGGTGAGGTTCTCCTGGGAAGAAAATCGCAAAATTGTGATAACCCAACAAGAGTGGGTAATGTTCATGACAATGAACAAAGCCAATGTCACTTGCTTCGTCGAATGCTACTGCCTCGTCTTTGATACGTGAACCGTAGCTCGAATATTCATGTCCTTCTACCAGCAAATGCAAGTCTGCATAGTTCTTATGATGCTCAAATTGATCATTTTCAGCTTGATTGAGGACATTTTCCTGAACAACTAGAAAGACCTTGTCCCCATCAATCTCATACTTACCTAATTCGAAAGAATCTTTACGATGCTGGTAGAGATAATCGATAGCCTTGTCTAGATTGGGATGAATCCCTTTGTAAAAGGTGATGTTTTTCAAATCATCAAAAATCATACTGTTTCCTTCGTTTCTGATAGTTAACTAAAATCATTCTTAAGTTGATAAGTGTCTAACAAAATATCTAAGGTAAGCAAATACCCAACATTTTGTAGACACTTATAACTCTGTATTCCCATAGTATGCCAAGACTACTTCCGCCATCTTGACACACCAGTTTACTTTTCTTAACCTTTGACAGCTCCCATAGTAATACCTTGAGTGAAGGATTTTTGGAAGACTAAGAAGACTGTTACGATTGGAACTGCTGCAAGAGCGGCACCCGCCATGATCAAACCATAGTTGGTTGCCATTTCAGCCTGCATAGTCGCAACACCGAGTGAGATGGTCAAGTTGTTACGTGAAGTCAACATAACCAACTGCATGAAGTAGTCGTTCCAAGTGTTGATGAAGGTAAAGATTGCAAGGGCTGCAAATCCTGGTTTCACAATTGGGAAGGCTACGCTCCAGAAAGTACGAATCTCACCACAACCATCGATTTTAGCTGATTCAAGCAACTCTGTTGGGATATTTTCACTAAATTGTTTCATGAGGAAGACCCCGAATGGCCATCCAATCAAAGGCAGGATAACTGCCCAAAGAGTATCATGGATTCCCATGAAGTTGACGATACGTACCAATGGTACAAGGACAACTTGTTTTGGAAGTGCCATGGCTGCAATGAAGATTGCAAATAGAATGCGTTGCCCATAGAAACGTTTTTTAGCTAGTACATAACCTGCTAAAGAAGAGGTCGCACAAACTAAGAACATGGTTACCAATGAGATAAACACAGAGTTCCACATCCACTGCATAGCAGGGTTTTGCACCATGAGTTGTTGGAAGTTCTCCATGGTTGGCATTTTAGGGAACCATTGTGGCGGAATCATAATGGTATCAGGCTGTGACTTGAAGGCACCTG
Organism: Streptococcus sp. HMSC077D04; assembly: GCF_001808785.1. GTDB lineage: Bacteria > Bacillota > Bacilli > Lactobacillales > Streptococcaceae > Streptococcus > Streptococcus mitis_BX. The sequence continues at coordinate 9,299 of NZ_KV794549.1, forward strand.
TCAGAATCCAGTAGAATGGAAAGATGAACAGCACGGTCAACAAGAGCAAGATAATAGTTGAAATAACAGTGAAGGCTGTTAAAGGTTTCTTTTGTGTAGATTGCATAGCTGTCTCCTTTCTTTAGTATTCTACGTCGTTTCCAAGTACTTTAAATTGAACAAAGCTTACGATAGCAATCATAACTGCCAAGAAGACACCGATGGTGTTGGCATAGCCGTATTCTGTCAATTGGAAGGCTTTTTCGTAAAGGTAGTACATCAGTGTACTTGTTGAGTAGTTTGGACCACCTGAAGTCAAAAGCTGAATCAAGGCGAAACACTGGAATGAGTTGATTGTTGTAATGATTGCGATATAAAGTGTTGTTGGAAGGAGGCTAGGCCATTTAATCTTCCAGAACACTTGCAATTCAGTCGCACCATCAACACGCGCTGCTTCAACCAATGAATTGTCAATATTACCCATGGCAGCGATATAAAGGATAATCGGCTGACCAACAGATGTAGTCAAAAGGATAATCATAATCGCCATCAAAGCCCAGTTTTTATCTCCCAACCAAGAAATGTTTTGGCTGATGATGTGGCTTGACTTAAGGACAAAGTTTAAAATTCCTGATAGTGGGTCATAGATCCATTTCCAAACAACTGTTACGGCAACACTACCTGTTACAACAGGAAGGAAGAAGACGAAACGGTAGAAGGATCTGGCAATGGCATTTTGATGATAGGTCTGAGATGCTACAAAGAGTGAGAATAGAACAACAACTGGTACAGATCCAATAACCAGAATCACGGTATTGATTAAAGACTTCATAAAGACAGGGTCTTTAAACATGCGAATGTAGTTGTCCAAGCCCACAAACTCAAATTTAGTCATTGAGTAGTTAAAGAAACTTGTAATGAATCCCATAATCATAGGAGCCAAGACAAAGATGACAAAGAAGAATAATACTGGTGCTAGGAAAGCGTAGGAAATCACTGTTTCCCGCATACGAATTTTATTGACTTTCACAGTCGGCACCTCTCTTTCAAATAGAATAATTTTTTGACTTTCTTGAACTGTTTTAAAATCAAAATGAAATTTTTTAAGATTCGCTTATGTAAGAACTTCATTTTAATTTCGTGACAGTTCCTTACATTTCAAACAAAATCCTCCCTTTTCTTACATAGACTATGCACAGGGAAAAGGGAGGAGTCAATCTGATTTAGTGCTTATTGTTTTGTAGCTTTTTTAATTGTTTCGTTAGCTTTTTCAGTAAAGGCTTTCAAAGCATCCGCTGGTTTTTCGTCACCATTTGATACAGATTGCAACATTGGGAACCAAAGTGTTCTCATTTCAGCAAAACCATTGATAGTGTTGTAGTATGGTGAGTAGTATTTAGTCCAACCACTGATTGTTTCCATACGTTTGTCTTCATAAAGTTTGCCAAATGATGTACGAACTGGGAAGGCACCTGTACGAACAACGTCTTTTGGACCCCATTCTTTGTCATCCGCGATGAATTGAACGAATTTCTTAGATGCTGCGACTTTCTTGTCGTCTTTATTGTTGAATACTGCAAATCCATTTACAAGGTATTCAAGAGCTGGTTTACCTGAATCTGATGGGAATGGTACTTCTACCACTTCTACTTTACTTGCTTCCAAGAGTTTAGCTTGGATACCGTTTTGAGCTGGTGCCCAAAGGATTGTGTAAGATGTTTGACCGTTGGCAAAGTTTTGGATATCTGCTCCACCGTCAAATTGTGAACCATTGTTCAACAAACCGTCTTTAATCCAGCTAGCTGCTTTTTCAAGACCTTTGACGAATTTAGGATCATCAGTTGTATATTTTGTTACATCTTTATCCGTTACAGAAGCTCCATAAAGGTTTGCAATGAAGGCACGTGTTCCTTGGTCTCCCCCTTGACCAGAACTGAACAATGAACCTGGTGTGTAGCCTTTATCTTTAAGTGCTTTCAAAACTTTTTCAAAATCATCAGTAGTCCAACCTTCTTTTACAAGGTTTGCAACTCCAGCATCTTCCAACATTTTCTTGTTCATGGCCATGTAGAATGGTGCAGAACTGATTGGATACATGTAAGCTTTGTCACCAGCTTTACTTGCTTGTACAATATTTTCATTGTTAACATCTTTGACGAATTCGTCTGTGAAGAGGTCGTTCAGCTCAGCCAATTTACCGTTTTTACCGTATTGGATGATACGTCCTGGTGCGTCAAACAGTACATCTGGAGCTGTTCCTGCTTCGATAGCTGTTGTGATTTTTTCAGGACCTGACTTGAAGTCGATGGTTTCCAATTTCACTTTTACATCTGGATTTGCTTTTTCAAACGCTTCGATGATTGATTTTTCATATGTTCCAACACCGTCACCAGTTTTTTCTTGAGTGAAGACTGGGAATGCCCACCAAGTGATTTCTGTTTTTCCGCTATCGCTACCAGATTTTCCAGCATCTTTACTTCCGCCAGAATTACCACATGCAGCAAGGCCAAGAACCGCAGCACCCGCAAGTACTGTACAAGCTAGTTTTCTAAATTTCATTTGTATTCTCCTAATTGATAAGCGTATCCATATTGGATAATGAGTAAGATTGAACTTGTATACGTTTTCATTTTATCCGACGCATCCACCACTCTCCTCTTTTTTTGAGATTGTGTTATTTAAGACCAGCAACGAAGCGTTCTGTGATCTCTTTTGGTCTAGTAATAGCGCCACCAACAACGATGCCTCGCACTCCATATCCCAGGATTTGTTTGGCTTGTTCTGGTGTATGAATTTTCCCTTCTGCAATGACATCCACGCCAGCATCACAGAGTTTTTTAATTAATTCAAAATCGGGACCATCCACTTTTGGACTGTAAGATGTGTATCCTGATAAAGTTGTTCCGACAAAGTCAATTCCTGCTTCAACAGCTGCCAATCCTTCTTCGAAAGTACTTGTATCAGCCATCAAGAGCTGGTTAGGATATTTCTCCTTAACCTGACGAATGAAGTCTTGAATCTCTAAACCATCATAGCGTTCACGCTTGGTACAATCCAGAGCAATCACCTCTATATCAAGTTCTGCCAATTCATCAACCTCTTTCATAGTAGCAGTGATGAAGGGTTCTTGTGGTGGATAATCTCGTTTAATTATCCCAATGATTGGAAGTTTTGTGACCTCCTTGATTTCCTTGATATCACGAACACTGTTTGCTCGGATACCGACTGCTCCACCTTGCTCAGCCGCTTTGACCAGCAAGGGAATGACTCCTCCCGCTTCTGTATAGAGCGGTTCGTGAGGAAGGGCCTGACAAGAAACGATGATTCCATCTTTGATTTGTGCAATCAAGGCTTCTTTAGTAATCTGTGGCATCCTCTTTCCTCCTTTTCTTTGTTCTTATGGGTTCATTATATATTATTTTTAAAGCGCTTTCAATACTTTGTGGTAGAATAGATTTCAGTTTCAAAAGTATTTTATAGAACAGCAGTTTCTGAAAGTAGTTTCAGCACTGTCTTATTTTCAATTCGCTCAGTATCTAAAATGATAAAAAGAGATAGCCATCTTTCAAATGGGCCATCTCTTTTATCATTAACGATGAGCTAAATTCATTTTATTCAAGACCTAGTCTAGTTTTCTTTTCGTTTCTTTCCTAATGTAAAGACGGATAAGAGACCTGCCACTAATCCTATAGAAATAAGGGTTGTGTTTTCTTTGCTTCCAGTATTTGGAAGCTCATTTTGTTTAGCCGCTGGTGCTTGATAAGTAGCACCTTGTCCAAGAGATAACTTCTTAGCTGGACGTTCGTTTGCAGCTGCTAAGACTGGTTTGGTTTCTCCCTTGTACTCTGGCACTTCATGGATTGCTGCCTCAGCTCCATTGACACCTCCTTTATACTCAGGAAGAGCATTTGAAGCTGCCAAGACAAAGTTAGCACCACCTCTATATTCCGGAACCTCATTTGAAGCTGCTAAGACAAAATTAGCACCTCCGGTATATTCAGGAACCTCATTTGAAGCTGCCAAGACAAAATTAGCACCTCCAGTATATTCAGGAACCTCATTTGAAGCTGCTAAAACTGCATTAACGCCCCCTTTGAATTCTGGAAGTTCATGGACCGCTGCTTCAACCGCATTAACGCTCCCTTTGAATTCCAGTTTTTCTACTGTTGGTGCTGGTTCTTCTCCTACTGTTGCTAAAGTACCAGTGTATTCAGGAGCCTCTTCAGTTACTGTAGCCTCAACGCCATTAACTCCACCCGTAAATTCTGATTTTTCTACTGTTGGTGCTGGTTCTTCTCCCACTGTTGCCAATGGACCTGTATATTCAGGAACTTCTGACACAACTGCTCCTTCTTCGCCATTAACTCCACCCGTAAATTCTGGTTTTTCTACTGTTGGCGCTTCTTCTCCTGCTGTAGCTAATGGGCCTGTGTATTCAGGAACTTCTTCAGTTACTGCTCCTTCTTCACCATTAACTCCACCTATAAATTCTGGAACTTCATTTGTCGCAGCTTCGCTTCCATTTACACCATGAGTAATTTTAGAACCAACTACTGAAACAGGCAAATTATGCATACTTTCGATAGCTCCTTCTGCTAAGCCTGTAACTTTTTGACCAATATCCTCAGGATCTACTGTAAACAATAGAGTCTTTGTGTCATACTGCGTCATAAACGTAGCCGTCTTCCCATTTGCAAGCTGTAAAGTTGGTGCTTGATTGACCAATACTTCTGAATCAAATTCCATGGCAATAATGCCTTGCCCCATATGAACTGCATGTGTAACTTTTGCTTCGGTTGGAGAAATCATATCCTTGCTTAAGAAATCCCAATTAAATTTCTTATAAGACAAGGTATATTCGTTTTGGTTGTTATCTGCATGCTCATAAAGCAATCCATATTCGCCATTCCCGAGATCTTGAATAGAATTGTAGGCAAACTTACCACTTTGAATAGGATTATGCTTAAGCCAAGTCAGCTCTCCATTTTCTTCGACACGAGCTAAGTGTACCAAACCGTTGAAACGTCCTGGCCCACCTGCATTACTAAGAACAATATACTCTTTTCCATCATGCATCGTATGAATAGCAGCCAATTGAACATAAACATCCTTGACATCCGCATAACGTTTTATATCATTTTCCCAAGTTACTCCACCATCTTTACTAGTAGCAACTTGAAGGTCCCCTGTCAAGCCACGCATGAAGAGCTTGAGATCTCCATTATTTAACTGTACAACAGAGGACTCGGTATTTTGAGCATAATAATTACTCATGGTACTTGAGTCAATCACAGTGCCATCAGTCAGCGTACGATGGTCATTCACACCACCTCCCATATGCCAAGTCTTACCATGGTCATCTGAGTAGATAATTCGAGATGATTGAGAACCGTTTAAGTGGTGGGTCTGATTTGTTGTATAAACAGGTACAATGATTCGACCTTTATGAGGTCCGGTATGAAGCGTAATTCCTGTTCCAGGCCCAACCCCTAAGAATTTCATCCAATCAGCTTTTACCATTGGGGTAATATCTTGAGGTGCTGACCAAGTCTTACCATCATCATCACTGTAAGACATCCATAGATAAGAATCCTTAGCAACTCTAAATGGAGACGTTTTATTGCTTGTGAAATAAATATTTCCTAATAGTTGATTCCCTTTATATAAATCGCCCTTATCACTATAAGCTGGTTTCACTGGATCTACTACAACACGATAATCTGTTGGTTTCCCATCTGGGGTATAAACTGTGCCATTTTCACGTATTGTATAGGAGCCGTCTTCGCCTTCTTTATAGAGAATTTGATAAGTTTTGCCATCAATTTGTTTATAGGCTTCTTCTCTTTGATCAGCCATCCCAAAGATTCCTTGCCCTTCTGGAAACATATCATAGATTGAAAAAATTCGTTTTGTTGCAGGATCTTGAACCAAAACCATATCGATGTTCACTGGTGAACCGATTGATGGATTAGAAGCTTTTGGATTGTCTCGTAAATTTGTAATCGTTACTCGATCGCTCCATGTTTTCCCCTTATCCTCACTTCGTCTGACGACCATACCGATATCACCCCAGTCAGAGTGATGCAAGCGTCTCTCATCTGCACCAGCAATCAAAGTACCTTTATCTGTCTTAAGAAGTGCAGGAATACGATAACTCTTGATACCATCTTTATTTGGTTTATTATGCATACCACCTTCAAAGACATCTTGTTTTTCAGTAACTTTAGCCCCTTCTGGTAGCTTTTGTTCCAAATCAGATCTCTCAAACAATTGGCTCCGTTTTTGAACTTCCTCTGGAGTTAATACACGATCATAAACACTCAAATTACGAACCTGTAAATTTGCTCCCCAAACTGATTTCCCTGCCCGATTTGTTGCACCAAGTTGAGCATGGGTAATATCTGGCATATCCTTGATAAATTTACCAGATTTCAAGCTGGTACGCGATAAAACACCATTTACATAGAGTCTAACTTTTCCTCCTGGATTTTCTGCATTCGGTCTTTCTACAGTAAAGGTAACTGAATTCCACTGCCCAGGCTTAATTTTCAATGGAGCATCCGTATATTTATCATAAAATTGTGTTCCATTAGCATCACGTCCCTCAATTAAGGCTGTATTATTGAGAACAGCCATGGTGAAGTACTCATCTTTTTTCTTATCACTAGATACTGAGAATAGATTATAAAAATCTGGAGCTTTGGCATCTGGCTTGAATTCCATATGAATGGTCGCATTTTGAAGTTTCTTCAATGCATTTAATTCACTAGCTAAATCTACACGCTGACCATTCTTCGAATTTGTTTCAACATCTTCTTTTTCCACTACTGGAGTTGCATTTGCGATGTCTCTAGCGTAATAATCTCGAGGAAGTACTCCCTCTTCTTCTTTATCTTGGTCCTTGTTACTTGCTTCTGTAGTTGCAGAATCTGTTTCTGGTTTATCAGCAGGAGCTGGTGTATTGTCAGCTGCAGGTGTATTTGTTGGAGTGGTTGTCTCTGATTCAGTAGTCTCATTTTTCTTCAACTTATCCTGATCAACTTCCACACCATTGTCTTTTGCTGTTGCCAATTTTCCAGCTAATTCGCTATCTAAATGAGCAAGACTTCCTGAAGAAGCTTCTTTTGGTAATTCTGATAAACCTTGATTATTATTTTCAGCTGCAGTTACAGTTGAGTTTCCTTGTTCATTTGCCAATACAGGGTTTACTCCAAACCCCACTGCACCAATGGTTACAGAGGCTACACCCACTGCAAATTTACGAATGCCATATCTTTGTTTTCTATCAAAATTCTTCTGATTCATCTTTCTACCTTTCAATTCCACAAAAAATAAAGCGCTTTCTTTTTGTTTTAAAATTTTTACTCCCCACCATAGGAAAACACAAGAAAGTAATTAATAAACGAGAGTTCCTCTCCTTCTCTCTTTCAAAATTTAGCTAGCTGCAATCCAAACAGTAGCTCTTTCACTCCTTTCCTAGAGACTTTTTCTTTATTATACAATAAAGTCATAGGTTTATCTCAAACTTGTCATAGAATAGATTTTACTTTCAGAAATATTTTAATATTTTAATATTTTTAAAAGTACTTTCAACATTTATAACAAAAAAGAGAGCTACTGGCTCTCTCATTCATCACTTTATATACTTAAAAGAAATCTCACTACCACAGAGCCAGTTGTAAACTTGGTCATTGACAAAAACATTCATAGCTTCATGGGCATACTCTGGCATGATAAGATAGGACTTGTCACAGGTCAGACGGTTGTAAATCGCAAACTGGGTAATAGGATAGCAAACATCATCGTCCAAGCCCGTAATCATCTTAACCTCACCCTTGATACGATGGGCAAGATTTTTCACATCGATATAGGCAAGGGTCGCCATGATTTCCTCCTCAGTTTCGTGGAAGGGGTCGTGAAACTTGAAATAACGGAAAAGTTCGTCATAGGCTTCACTTGTATTACCAATCTCAAGCACTCGTCTGAAGTCTGACAAGAAAGGATAGATGGCAACTGTTTTCTGAATCCGAGGATTGAGCGCTGCCGCAACCAAGGCTAGAGCCCCTCCTTGTGAAGCACCATAGCTAGAAAGGCGCTTCTCATCTACCTGAGGTAGACTAGCAACAATTTCGACCAACTGGTAAATATCCAGATAAACATCCTTATAAAAGAGATGATCCCGACCTTCCACAGCCCCACGGATAATATGTCCCTTAACCGTATTTCCTAAAGGAGAACGCAAACCGTCCTGTGAATAACCTGACTGCCCCCGCACATCCATGGAAACAACACCGTAACCAGCCACAGTATAGGCCAGCATGTCAGCCCAGTCCCAGCCACGTCCCATATAACCATGGAAATGGAAGATTAGAGGAACTTTTTCCTCACTCTTTGGAAGAACGACGCGCGCATAGACCTTGCCTTCATTGCTTCCTTCAAATGTTAACTCATAGCACTTGACTTGAGGAATGTGGAAATTTCTTTCCTCCAACTGATAAGCTGGAAGAGTTGAAACTTTTTTCACTTCCCCATCCCAGAAAGCATCAAAGTCCTCTGGAACCTCATCCCGTCCTCTATAAGTCTTGATTTCTTCTAACAAAGCTGGATTTTTCATAATATGCTCCTTTTTTTGTAATCGCTATCACCACTCTAGCATATCTAGAAAGGCAATGCAAGAAAGAAGGGCAAATAGAAAGAGATTTTAGATTCTTTACTTTTAGGATAATGGACTGAAAGTAGTTTCAAAAATAAAAAAGAGCATTTCGCTCTTTCTTCCTTATATTTATATTATTTTGTTGCTTCTTTCTTTTGGAAAGTGGTTTGGTAATTTACTTTAATCGTTACGGTCATGTGAGAGTCCTCGTTTCTTTTTGATGACTCTAGTATAAGGGGCTAACCTAAAAGCTAGCTTAAGATTTCCTTAGAGAAAGCTTAATCTAGATGTTCTTTCTTTTCCAAATGAAGGGCAATCATGCGCCACTCTGGATCCTCTTGCCAAGCTTCTATCGAACTAATGTAAGTAGCAACCTTTCTGGCTTCTTCTAAAATCGGAAAATCTTCGATAATATCAGCCACTTGGAATTCTGGAAGTCCTGACTGTCTGGTTCCAAAAATCTCACCAGAACCACGCATTTTCAAGTCTTCCTCCGCAAGGACAAAACCATTGGTGGTTTCTGTCATGATGCGCATGCGGTCTTTCCCAGAATCAGTCTTAGGATTGGCAACGAGAACAGCGTAGGATTGCTTGTCCCCCCGACCAACTCGACCTCTAAGCTGGTGAAGCTGGCTGAGACCGAAGCGATCGGCATCCATGATAATCATAACGGTCGCATTGGGAACATTGACCCCAACCTCGATAACCGTTGTCGAAACCAGAATAGCCGTTTTTTGCTCTTTGAACTCCTGCATAATCTGGTCTTTTTCGTCACTCTTCATCTTACCATGTAGAAGAGCCACTTCTGCCTTACCTGCAAAATGAGCCGTCAATTCCTCAGATAAAGCAATAGCATTTTTCAAATCCAGAGCTTCTGATTCTTCAATTAAGGGAGAGATGACATAGGCTTGTGAGCCTTTTTGGATTTCTCCCTCTAACCAAGTCAAGACCTGAGGCAGTTGCTCATGTTTGATCCAGCGTGTCACAATAGGCTTTCGCCCTGCTGGCATCTGGTCAATAATGGAAACATCCATATCTCCAAAGGCTGTGATAGCCAAGGTTCGTGGTATGGGAGTCGCCGTCATCATGAGGACATCTGGGTTGTCGCCTTTTTCTCTCAGAACACGCCTTTGCCCTACACCAAAGCGGTGCTGCTCATCGATGATAATCAAGCCCAGACGAGCATAATCCACCCCATCCTGTATTAGAGCGTGAGTTCCGATAATCAAATCAGCCTCACCCTTGGCAATAGTCTCCAAGACTTCTCTCTTTTCTGCAGCTTTCAAGGAACCTGTCAAAAGAGCCAGTTTCAAGTCTGAGAAGAGACTCTGTAGACTCTCAAAATGTTGCTCTGCAAGGATTTCTGTTGGTACCATGAGGGCTGATTGGTAGCCAGCTGTCACCGCCGCAAACATGGCCAAGCCAGCAACCACCGTTTTTCCGCTCCCCACATCCCCTTGTAGGAGACGATTCATGTGGTGATCCGACTTCATATCGGTTAAAATTTCCTGCAAACTTTTTTCTTGAGCTGGGGTCAGGGCAAAAGGCAGCCTTTCTTTGACTTCTGTCACTTTTTTCTGAGACCAGTTCAAAACCAAACCGCTTCCCTGAACTCTATTTTCAGACTTGAGCGTCTGCAATTGCATCTGGAAATAAAAGAGTTCCTCAAACTTGATACGGCGAAGGGCCTGCTTGTATTCTGCCAAATCCTTGGGGAAATGCATGGCACGAACGGCCTGACAACGGGACATGAGTTTGTATTTGTCCAGCAAAGACTGGGGAAGATTTTCCTCAATCAAGAGGTCCAATCCCTGATCAAAGGCCGTCTTAATAACCTTGACCAGACTGGCCTGACTGATTCCCTGAGCCAAGCGATAAACAGGTTGGAGGTCATCTTCCACCTGAGCTAGGACCTTCATCCCAGTCAGACTAGCCTTGGCTCGGTCCCATTTTCCAAAGACAGCAAGGGTTGATCCCAACTCTATCTTATCTGCTAGATAGGGCTGGTTAAAGAAATTCACCGCAAAAACGACTTCTCCCTGCTTGAGGCTAAAGCGCAGACGATTGCGCTTGAATCCATAATACTGGACACTGGCAGGAGTCACGACTTGACCAGAAAGAACCGCCTTTTCACCGTCTTCTAGTTCCAATACTTGCTTGGTCTTGAAATCTTCATAACGGAAAGGAAAGTAGAGCAAGAGGTCTTGCAAATTTTCAATTCCTAGTTTGGCGTATTTTTCTGCTGACTTTGGTCCCACACCAGGTAAGACATGCAAGGGTTGATGTAGATTCATGCTCCACTCCTTTCTTTTTAATAATATTCTCTCGGAATGCGGTCGCTGAGAAGACAAATCACCTCATAGTTAATAGTCCCACGGTAGGTCGCTACCTGAGTAGCTGTGATTTCCTTGCCTCCGTCAGAGCCAATCAAGATTACCTTGGTTCCAAGTGGGTAAACCTTAGGCAGACGAATGGTGATTTGGTCCATCGAAACCCTGCCAACGATTGGGCAAGCTTGGCCATCTACCAAGACGGAGAAATTCTGCATATCTCGTGTCCAACCATCCGCATAGCCGATTGGCACGGTCGCGATGACTTGCTCGCTATCCGCTTGATATGTCGCTCCGTAGCCCATGCAAGCTCCAGCTGGAACTGTCTTGACATGAACCAAGGCAGATTCCAAGGTCAAGGCTGGTTTCAAGTCATAGGGTAAGTCCAAAACCTCTCCGCTAGGATTCAGACCATACATGGCATCTCCCATACGGACGGCGTTAAAAATGGTCTCTGCATGCCAAAGAGTCGTTGCCGAATTACTGGCATGAACCAGCTCTGGAAGACCTTTCATACTTGACAGAATGGTTTTAAACCGTTCTAACTGCTCATTAAAGTAGTCGTCTAATTCCTCGTCTGCAGTCGCAAAGTGGGTGAAAATCCCTTCAACACGAGCACCATGTTGTTGGAGCAAGTCTTGAGCCTGCTCAGCTTCACGAGCCTCTCTAAAACCAATCCGTCCCATTCCTGAATCAATCTTGAGGTGGACTGTCAATCCAGTTAGGTCCACTTCCTTATCTAAGAGTGCTTGAATCCACTCCAGTCCAGCCACAGTCAAGGTGATATCGTATTCTTTAGCTAGAGCAACAGCTTCGATTTCAGAAACTCCTAAAATGAGGATTTTCTTCCTGAGTCCAGCTTGTCTGAGTTCAAGGGCCTCATCAATATTGGAAACGCAAAAGCCATCAACATCATCTTGAATTGCCTTGGCAACGGCAACAGCCCCATGACCATAAGCATTAGCCTTGACTACTGCAAATTTGAGCGTTCCTTGAGGGATATGAGCTCCCATTTGCTGAATATTTTGTCGAATAGCTCCCAGATGAATCAGAGCCTTGGTTGGTCTATGTGGACTAGCTTTCATGATTTTCCTCCAAAATGACACTGGCTGTCACAAACTGATCTGTGTGGCTGATAGACAGCCAAATCTTTCCTGAAAATGGTGCCTGACTAAAATAAGGCACCCCGCGTTCATTATTCAAGACTTCCAAATCCTGAAAACCGATTTTTCCAATGCCCGTTCCCATAGCCTTGGAAAATGCCTCCTTAGCCGACCAGCGACCAGCTAAATATTCTATTTGCCTGCGCCCTTTGAGACTGGTGAAGCGTTCCATTTCCTTAGCGGTCAGCACGCGCTTAGCAAAGCCTTCATGTCGTGTAACTGCGCTTTCTATCGAAGCCAATTCTTCGATGTCAATTCCGTGTCCAACTATCATTCTCATCAAAAGGAGTTGAGATTCCCCCAACTCCATCCTTTTCACTTATTTTGTCAAGGTAGCATAGATTTCTTCTACCAAGGCCTCTGTATTTTCCCAACCCAAGCAAGGATCCGTAATAGAGCAACCAAAGACCTCTGGTTGATTTTGACGACCATCTGCTAGGTAAGATTCAATCATAAAGCCTCGAACTGTCTTTTTAATCTTCTCATTCCAATCACGATTTTGCAAAGTCTGGCGAACAATTCGAATCTGCTCCATATATTGCTTTCCTGAGTTATCATGGTTGGTATCAATGAGAATAAAGGGATTTTCAAGTCCCATGGCTTCATAGCGTTCAATGGCATTTAGCAAGGTTTCATAGTAAAAGTTAGGCTCATTTTTCCCATATTCATTAACTGCTCCACGAAGGATGACGTGAGCCAAGGGATTTCCTGAAGTCTCAACTTCTTGGCCATGGAAGAGGAAGGTTTGTTTATTCTGAGCGGCATAGATACCGTTAAACATAACACCAAGATTTCCTGAGGTTGGATTTTTCATCCCGACCGGTGCATCAATCCCTGAGGCCACAAAGCGGTGCTCCTGGTCTTCAACAGAACGAGCTCCTACAGCATGGTAGCTGACCAAATCATCTACCAAGACCAGATTTGACGGATAAAGCATCTCATCTGCCGTTGTCAAACCAGTCTCTGTAATCACGCGGTAGTGCAACTGGCGCACAGCCTGCAAGCCGTTAATCAGGCTTGGAGCCTTAGAAGTATCTGGTTGGTGAACCAAACCTTTATAGCCGTCTCCATTGGTGCGAGGTTTAGCTGTATAAACACGCATAACCATGAAAATCTTGTCTGCCACCTTCTTTTGCAAGGCCGATAAACGGCGGGCATATTCCAAGACAGCCTCTTCATTGTCAGACGAGCAAGGACCAATCACCAAAAGGATACGGTCATCTTCCCCTGAAATAATATCTGCCAATTCTCTATCACGGCGCTCCTTTAGTCGCAAGGCTTCCGCAGACAATTGGGTTTCTGCCTTGATTGCTTCAATATCGATTTCTTGACCTTTTTCAATAAATGCCATACTATTCTCCTAGCGTTTGGTAGATTTCTCTGACAAGGGCTTCCGTATTATCCCAGCCAAGGCAAGGGTCCGTGATAGACTTGCCAAATACTTCCGGTTCGTTTTGACGTCCATCTTCTAGATAAGATTCAATCATAAAGCCACGAACGTACTGCTTGATTTTTTCATTCCAATCACGATTAATCAAGGTCTGGCGGACAATTCGAATCTGATCCATGTATTGCTTACCAGAGTTGTCATGATTGGTATCTACAATGATAAAAGGATTTTCCAAGCCCATTTTCTCATACTGGGCAATGGTATCCATCAAATTATCATAGTAGTAGTTAGGAATATTCTTACCATACTCATTGATTGCTCCACGAAGAATAGCGTGCGAAAGCGGGTTCCCAGTTGTTTCCACTTCTTTTCCTAGGAAAAGGAAACTTTGTTTGTTTTGAGCAGCATAAATCCCATTAAACATAACATTGAGATTTCCAGATGTTGGATTTTTAAACCCAGTCGCAAAATCTGCTCCACTGGCCACAAAGCGGTGTTGCTGGTCTTCAACTGAACGAGCACCAACCGCCATGTAAGAAATCAAATCATCCACAAGCGGAAGATTCTCAGGATAAAGCATTTCATCAGCTGTCGTCATACCTGTTTCCGTAATGACACGATAATGAAGATGTCGAACGGCTTTGATTCCGTTGATGAGACTAGGGGCTTCTGCTGTGTTAGGCTGGTGAATCAAGCCCTTATAGCCATCTCCGTTGGTACGAGGTTTAGCAGTATAAACACGCATAACCATAAAAATACGGTCTGCTACTTCTTCTTGCAAAGTTGCCAAACGCTTAGCGTACTCAAGGACAGCTTCTTCATTGTCAGATGAGCATGGTCCGATTACCAAGAGAATTCGTTGGTCTTCTCCACGTATAATGGCTTCTAGCTCTTGATCGCGCTGTGATTTTCTCTCCAAAGCTTGGCCGTCTAATTTTGATAAGGCACGAACTTCTTCAATATTAATTTTAGGACTCTTTGCTGTAAATACCATAACTCATCTCCTTATAAATCAAACGGATACCAAGTAAAAATTTACTTTTCACAAGGTATCCGCCTCTAAACTATCTCATTTTATTGTCTTTTACCGTGACAGTTTTTAAACTTCTTACCAGAACCACATGGGCAAAGTTCATTCCGTCCAATCTGGCTCAAATCCAAATCTTCTGGCATATTTGCTTGGTGGGCAGCGATATTGCGAGTCGCTGTTGTACTGATATGGTGTTCTGCTTGTGGTCTTTCTTGTTCATGAATTTGTGCTTTCATCATCAAACGTGTCACATCAAACTCAATCGAACCAATCATGTCATTAAACATACGGAAGCCTTCTGCCTGATACTCAACAACAGGGTTGTTCTGAGCATAGCCACGAAGTCCAACGGCGTTACGCAATTGATCGAGGGCATCGATATGATCTGTCCACTTATTATCCACCACTCGTAGAATCAAGACTTTTTGGAATTCTTTAACTGCTTCTTCATCACGTAGTTTTGAAACTTGACTATCGTAAACTTGCAAGGCACGTTGGAAGAGCTCTTCCTTGATTGCCTTATCAGACAAGCCTGACAAGTCTTCCATCGTAATAGAATCTTCTGGAAGCAAGTTGTACTTAGCAAAGTTCAAAATTGCTTCTAGTTTTTCATCTTGTTTGGCACGCGCATGACCATCAACGACACGACCAATCGTGCGTTTGATCATAGCCTGAATTTCAGGTGCCAAGTCACGGTCTGCAGTGATAACATCGTAACGTTGAGCGTAGATAATCTCACGTTGTTCACGCATGACGTCATCGTATTGAAGGACTTGTTTACGGGTATCGTAGTTATTTCCTTCGACACGTTTTTGCGCTGCTTCAACCTGACGTGTCAACATACGAGACTCAATCGCCTCTTCAGACATGTTGAGGCGTTCAAAGATTCCCTTCAAGCGTTCAGAACCAAAACGTTTCATCAAATCATCTTCAAGAGATAGGTAGAATTGTGACTCACCTGGATCTCCTTGACGACCTGAACGTCCACGAAGCTGGTTATCGATACGACGGCTTTCATGGCGTTCTGTACCAATAACACAAAGTCCACCCAATTCGCGAACCCCTTCACCAAGCTTGATGTCGGTACCACGACCGGCCATGTTGGTTGCGATAGTAACGGCACCACGTTGACCAGCATTCATGATGATTTGAGCTTCTTTATAGTGGTTTTTGGCATTCAAGACTTCGTGAGGAACACCAGCAGCGACCAATTTCTTAGAAATGTAATCACTAGTTTCAACCGCTACTGTACCAACCAAGACAGGCTGACCCTTTTGGTAACGAGCCTTAACGTCTTCGACAACCGCCTTAAACTTAGCTTCAATACTAGCAAAAAGTAAGTCTGGATGGTCAATACGCTGAACAGGACGGTTTGTTGGGATTGGAATAACACGAATGTTGTAAATTTCACGGAATTCTTCTTCCTCAGTCTTACCTGTACCTGTCATACCAGACAATTTCTTGTACATACGGAAAAGGTTTTGGTAAGTGATTGAGGCAGATGTCTTGGTTTCATCCTGAATTGGCACACCTTCTTTAGCTTCAATAGCTTGGTGCAAGCCATCAGAATAACGACGACCTTCCATAGTACGACCCGTAAATTGGTCGACGATCAAGATTTCTTGCTCTTCGCTTACCACATAGTCAATATCGAGAAGCATAATGTAGTTGGCACGAAGGGCGTTATCGATAAAGTGAGTCAGAGCTACGTTTTCGATGTCATAGAGGTTTTCAAGTTTGAAGTAACTTTCCGCCTTATCAATCCCTGAATCAGACAAACCAATAGTTTTAGACTGCACATCGATGATGTAGTCGTCTTTATCCAAAGATTTTACATAGTGGTCTGCCATATGGTAGAGCTGACTGGTTTCAACTGCATTAGCACCTGATACGATCAAAGGTGTACGGGCTTCGTCAATCAAGATTGAGTCAACCTCATCGACCAAGGCATAGTTAAGCGGGCGTTGTACCATGTTTTCAGCACGAACGACCATGTTGTCACGAAGGTAGTCAAATCCGATTTCTGAGTTAGTTGAGTAAGTAATATCACACTCATAGGCTTCTTTTTTCTCCATTGGAGATTTGGCAGCCAAGTTAATCCCTACTGACAAACCAAGCCATGAGTACAATTCCCCCATCTCAGTCGCATCACGTTCTGACAGGTATTCATTGACCGTAACTACGTGAACCCCTTTACCTGAAAGGGCATTGAGGTATACGGGCATAGTCGCAGTCAAGGTTTTTCCTTCCCCTGTACGCATCTCTGGCACATCACCATGGTGAAGAACGATTCCCCCCATGACCTGAACCTTATATGGGAAGAGTCCTAGGACACGTTTGGCACCTTCACGGACAACCGCAAATGCTTCATAAAGCAATGAATCCAGAGATTCTCCATTTTGATAACGTTCTTTAAATTCAACTGTTTTTGCTTTTAGTTGGTCGTCAGTCAAAGCAGCCATTTGGTCTTCGTATTTGAAAACCTTGTCAGCCATCTTTTCCAGACGACGGATTTCTCCTTTATCATTTTCGATAATTGTTTTTAAAATATTAGCCATGTTTTTCCTTACTTTAAATTCCGAATATTTTAGAATGTTCTTTTAATTTTAGCACAATTATTGATTATTTTCAAGGAAGAATCCCTATTTTGAAAAGGAAAAAGAGGCTAGTTTCCAAGCTAACCTCTCTGACTTTTACGATACTTTAATTGCCAAAAATTGGCAAAATAGCAAATAGGATAAATAGATTAATCCAAAGAGAAAAACAGCAGATCAATCCAAAAACAAAGAGACTGACTTTCTTGGACAGCAAGGCCATCAAAATAGACAGAATACCAAAAACTAGCAAGACTTTCTGTATGCTGAAGAGGTCAATCTTTCCCCCCAGAATCGGACTGCCCCAAGGAAGAAAGAAGAAAGCAATCCAGATCAACAGAACTAAACCAATATAGACCTTGGAATAACGTGTAATAAATGATTTTAGACGTGTCATAAGCTACCTCCTATCAATAAAAACCATATAACTCAATGCCTTCCACCTTTTGACTTCCCGAGTTCCCGTCTCAAGCGAAGCATTTTTTTGAAACAGGAATAAGTTAACCAATTCAGACCAATAGCTAGCAGAATAAAAAGAAACCAAATGCCCCAAAACTTGATATCTGTCACATTTCTCAAGACGATATTGAAAAACAGAATTGAAACAACTGTCCAAGCAAGGCTAAAAAGAGAATAGAGGGGGATGTAAACCCAGTAAAAATAGTAAAAAATTGAGAAAAATTTACTATTTCTGTTGGCCTTTTCAATCCAGTTATCAAAATAAAAGTAAGGCGCTAAAAGTAAGAATTTAAACAAATGTTCCATCACCAACACCTCTTTTTGATAGCGTTTTCTTCAATTTCATTCTATCAAAAAAATCTGGAAATGTCATTCCAGATTCTGCTTTTTTATTTACGTTTTCTTGCGATGAGATGAATCGGTGTTCCTTCAAAGACAAAGGCCTTGCG
>NZ_KV794549.1:27445-40757 GCF_001808785.1 Streptococcus sp. HMSC077D04
TTTGATTTTCCAAGAAACGCAGGTAAGAAAAGTGCATGAGTTCTTCTTCGTTGACAAAGATAACAAAGGTTGGTGGTTTGGTTGCCACTTGGGTCGCATAGAAAATCTTAAGACGTTTTCCTTTGTCTGTCGGTGTTGGGTTAATAGCAATAGCATCCATGATCACATCGTTCAAGACAGCTGATGGAATACGTGTGTTTTGACTTTCACTGATTTGCTTAATCATCTCAGGAAGTTTGTGGAGACGTTGCTTGGTCAAGGCTGATACAAAGATAATCGGTGCGTAAGGTAGATATTGGAACTGCTCACGGATATCTTCTTCCCAGTTTTTCATAGTGTGGTTATCTTTTTCAAGTGTATCCCACTTGTTGACCACGATAATCATCCCTTTACCAGCTTCATGGGCAAATCCTGCGATACGCTTATCGTATTCACGAATGCCTTCTTCCGCATTGATGACCATTAAGACCACATCAGAGCGATCAATAGCACGCATGGCACGCATGACAGAGTATTTCTCGGTATTTTCATAAACCTTACCAGACTTACGCATACCAGCCGTATCAATCATGGTAAACTCTTGACCATCTGTATCTGTAAAGTGGGTATCAATAGCGTCACGTGTTGTTCCAGCAACTGGACTGGCAATGACACGGTCTTCTCCCAAGATAGCATTGATCAAGCTTGATTTTCCAACGTTGGGACGACCAATCAAGCTAAACTTAATGACATCTGGGTTTTCTTCTTCATATTCATTTGGAAGATTTTCTACAATAGCGTCTAGCACATCCCCTGTACCGATACCATGGACAGATGAGATTGGTAGTGGTTCACCCAAACCGAGGGCATAGAAATCATAGATATCATTTCGCATCTCAGGGTTGTCCACCTTGTTGACTGCGAGGATAACTGGTTTGTGAGTCTTATAAAGCTTACGGGCTACATATTCGTCTGCATCGGTAATTCCTTCCTTACCAGACACGACAAAGACGATAACATCTGCTTCTTCCATGGCAATTTCTGCCTGGTGCTTGATTTGTTCCATGAAAGGAGCATCGACATCATCGATTCCTCCTGTATCAATCATGCTAAACGAACGATTGAGCCACTCACCCGTCGCATAGATACGGTCACGTGTCACTCCTTCGACATCTTCTACAATGGAGATTCGCTCACCAGCGATCCGATTAAATAGGGTTGATTTCCCAACATTGGGACGTCCTACAATGGCAATAGTTGGTAGGGCCATAATTTCTCACTTTCTACAATAACTTCTTCTGTTCAAGATTTTTTCTAGTTGAGCTTGGTTCAGCTTGACCAAACTGTTCTGCTAGACGCTGACTCCAGCTTGTGGTCGCACGCGCCCCAGCATAGTCAGCCTGTACACGGTCATAAGCCTCGATTGCCTCAGTTGGCTGCTCTTGGTATTCTTCCTCAAACACCACTTGATTCAATGGCAAACGAGGTTTGACTTCATGTTCTTCATTTGGAAGACCCAGTGCCATCCCAAAGACAGGATAGGTGTAGTCAGGCAAATTAAAAAGCTCTGCCACTTCTTCTGACTTGTAACGAACCAAGCCAATAATGACACCACCATAGCCCAAGCTTTCAGCTGCCAGCAGGGCATTTTGTCCAGCAAGAGCTGCATCGACCGAACTAATCAAGAGACTTTCCACACCTTGGGGTTGGAATAAATCAGTATGAAGTTGGGCTCCCTTTTCTGCACGGTTCAAATCTCCGACAAAGAGAAGGAAAACAGCTGACTGGCGAATGGCTTCCTGAGGAACCAATTCATACAAGGCATCCTTCTTTTCTTGACTTCGCACTACAATCACAGAGTAGGATTGGAAATTCTTCCAAGACGAGGCCATCTGGACTGCTGTCAGGATTTCAGTCAAGTCTGCCTGAGGGAGGGCTTGCTCCTTAAATCTTCGAACAGACTTATGAGCTTTCATCAGTTTAATCGTTTCTGTCATCGGCGGTTCACTCCTTCTAAACGAGTCTCCTCAGCCAAATAACGAATGCGTTCCATGACCCGTCTGGCTTCCCAAGTTTCGTCATTTCCATGTTTCCCTTTAGCGAAATGCTGCTCCAATTCTTCAAAGTTGAAGTTGGAGGTGAAAAAGGTCGGTAAATTTTCCTGCATTCGATATTGGAGAATGACTTGCAGGATTTCATCCCGCACCCAGGCTGTTGATTTCTCGGCACCAATATCATCTAAAATCAGGACTTCAGAAAGCTTAATCTCATCTACCAAGGTCTTGACATTGCCATCACCGATAGCATTTTTGACATCAATGACAAAGCTAGGATAGTGGAGGAGAGTTGATGAAACACCACGTTTTTCTGATAAATCATGAGCTAAGGCAGCCACCATGAAACTTTTACCCACACCAAAGTCTCCATACAAGTAAAGACCTTTTCGAATAGCTGGATATTGCTCCACGAAGGCTAATAGCTTTTCAAAAACTGGCAAGCGCCCCAAATCATCCAAGTCTACTTGCGCCAAACTAGCTTTCTTAAGACTAACTGGCAGATTGATTAACTTGAGACGGTTCTTAATAGCCGCTTCTTTTTCCGCTGCGATTAATTCAGGAGTTTCTTCGTAAGAAACATCCGCATAGCCATGATTCATAACCAAAATCGGTTTGTAGCCTTTGGCAATATAATCCGTATCACCACGGAGAAACTTATCGCGCTCGGTGATGTATTGATTAAATTTGGAGATACTGCGATTCAATTCCTCTGGAGTAAGGGATTCTTGCTGGATAAAGGCCGCAACATCAGGGTCCTTCATAATTTTCTGGACCAAATCTTGATAGTGAAAACGGCTGGGTTGACGCTTGAGTACGTCTCCGACACTTTCCATCTAATCTCCTCCTTTTTCTAATCGAGCTAATAGTTCTTGTTTCTTACGTTCTAATTCCAGACGAGTTTCCTCGCTGGTTTCATTCTTATAATCTGGATTGCTCCACTTGGGTACATTGGACTTGGCAGGACTGGGATTACTGCTTTTTTGAGCCTGGCTCTTCTGCCCACGCTCACGGATTCGCATGACTGCTTCTTCTGCCGAATGAATCTTTTGATAGGCATAGTCATTGGCTACCTTCATGGCATATTTCTCATTGATATTTGCCGAATCTACCTTATTAAAGGTCAACAAGAGAATGATATTGATGACTTCGTCCAGTAAGCCCAAGCCAGCCATCTGTTGCAAGAGTTCTCTTTCTGTTTGGGTAATGGTCCCCTTGCGTGTTTGCTTGATTTCTGCCAAGAACTGCAGGGTAGTTTTACTTTTGGCTTCTTTGATAATGGTCGTTTCCTTAGGACTAAAGTCAGAGGAAACAGGTTTTTGCGCGATTTTTTCCCGCATGCGTTTGGTTGAAATAACCTGGGAAACAGCTGTTGACTTGGCCAGTTGATAGGTCTCAAACCAAGTCCATTTCTTCTCCTCGGCAATGGCAAAGAGGTTTAAGACATCGGACTGCTCATCCGCAAAACGAAGCCCATCTCGAGCCATAAGCTGACGAAAATGGTCTAAGTCAAAATCGTTGGCCACTTTCTTCTTGAGACCAAGGTCTTCTTGACTTCCCAGTTCTGCCAAGTCTGGAAAGACTTGATTGAGTGAGACAGGTATTTCTTCACCATCAGCACTTTCAACTTTCAAATCCTCCACAGCGGCATCGCCAATCTTTTTCTCCAAAAGTCTACGATAAACAGGATGCTCCAAGAAATCTTGACTTGACAGAGGAGCATGGAGGGCTAGCTGATAAACATCCCCCTTTTGATAGAGGGTCAAGAGATTGAAAGCAGATAGGATTTTCAGGGATTTTATCAGTCTATCCATCCCAAAGTTGAGATGGTTAAGAATGCTTGAAAAAAGATATTCCTTTCTACCATTATCCCAAAAATTAATCGTATAAAGATAAAGGCTCAGTGCCTCCTGACCGATAATCGGGAGGTAGCACTGTACCAGAGATGAGGTATCTTGCGACACCCGATTATTCTTTAGATAAGAAAAACGGTCAATTGGCTTCATTTATCTTTCCTTTTTCTTTTTAGAGGACTGGGTGATTTGTTGGAGCAAGCTCTCTAACTCACTGACATCCTTAAAACTACGATAGACACTGGCAAAACGTACATAGGTAATCTCGTCCAATTCAGCCAACTCCCCCATGACGAGTGAACCAATGTCCTCACTTTGAATTTCATTTTCATTTCGACCACGGAGTTTCTGTTCGATACGATTGACTACCATGTTGATTTCATCACTTGACACAGGTCGTTTCTGGGCTGAGCGGATAATCCCATTAAAGATTTTATCTCTGGAGAATTGTTCCCGTGTGCCATCTTTTTTAACAACCACTAAGGTTCTTTCTTCTACTCGTTCGTAGGTTGTAAAACGGTGCTGGCATTCATCGCACTCACGTCTTCTACGAATGGTGTTCCCTTCTTCTGCTTGGCGACTATCGATAACACTTGACTTGGTAGCCCCACATTTTGGACAACGCATCCTTTCTCTCCTTATCGTTTTCTTTTCATTATACCATTTTTTAAGCAATTCCCAAAACAATTCTTCTTTTTGCTTGACAAGTTTTTTGTTTTGTTGTATTATTTAATTAAGACAAAAGGATAAAAGAAAGGAGACCAAGATGTCCTGGACATTTGACAACAAAAAACCCATTTATTTACAGATCATGGAGAAAATCAAGCTTCAGATTGTTTCCCATACACTGGAATCCAATCAACAACTTCCAACCGTGAGAGAGCTAGCTAGCGAGGCTGGTGTCAATCCCAACACCATCCAAAGAGCCTTGTCAGACCTTGAACGAGAAGGATTTGTCTACAGCAAGCGCACAACTGGACGATTTGTGACTGAGGATAAGGAACTGATTGCCCAATCACGCAAACAACTATCCGAAGAAGAATTGGAACACTTCGTTTCCTCCATGACCCATTTTGGCTATGAAAAAGAAGAACTACCAGGCGTAGTCGGCGATTATATTAAAGGAGTTTAAGCCTATGTCATTACTAGCATTTGAAAATGTATCCAAATCTTATGGAGCAACCCCAGCCCTTGAAAATGTTTCTCTTGACATTCCAGCTGGAAAAATTGTTGGTCTCCTTGGCCCAAACGGCTCAGGAAAAACAACCTTGATTAAACTAATCAATGGCCTCTTACAACCAGATCAAGGACGTGTCCTCATCAACGACATGGACCCAAGTCCAGCAACCAAGGCTATCGTAGCTTATTTGCCGGATACGACCTATCTCAATGAACAAATGAAGGTCAAAGAAGCCCTAACCTACTTCAAGACCTTCTATAAAGATTTCAATCTTGAACGCGCCCATCATCTACTTGCAGACCTCGGTATTGATGAAAACAGTCGTCTCAAGAAACTATCAAAAGGAAACAAAGAAAAAGTCCAACTGATTTTGGTTATGAGCCGTGATGCTCGTCTCTATGTTCTGGACGAACCCATTGGTGGAGTGGACCCAGCAGCCCGTGAATATATCCTCAATACCATTATCAACAACTACTCCCCAACTTCTACCGTTTTGATTTCTACCCACTTGATTTCTGATATCGAGCCAATCTTGGATGAAATTGTCTTCCTGAAAGACGGAAAAGTCGTTCGTCAAGGAAATGTAGATGATATTCGCTATGAGTCAGGTGAATCCATTGACCAACTCTTCCGTCAGGAATTTAAGGCCTAAAAAAAGGAGATTATTATGTTTTGGAATTTAGTTCGCTACGAATTTAAAAATGTTAACAAGTGGTATTTAGCCCTCTACGCTGCCGTTCTAGCCCTTTCTGCCTTTATCGGAATACAGACACAAGGCTTTAAAAATCTACCTTACCAAGAAAGTCAGGCTACTATGCTATTTTTTCTATCTACTGTCTTTGGTGGTTTAATGGTTACACTTGTGATTTCAACTATTTTCTTAATTATTAAACGCTTCAAAGGTAGTGTCTATGACCGACAAGGTTATCTGACTTTGACATTGCCAGTTTCTGAACATTATATCATCTCAGCCAAACTAGTCGGTGCCTTTATCTGGTCTATTGTCAGCACTACTGTACTAGCAATCAGTGCTTTCATTGTTCTGACCCTTACGGCTCCAGATTGGTTTGCAACTTCTGACGTGATTCCATTTATAGAAACACATCTTCCTCAACTCTCTCTTATGGGGGTATCCTTCCTACTAAATACTATTTCTGGAATCCTCTGCATCTACTTGGCTATTTCCATTGGACAGCTTTTCAATGAATACCGTACCGCACTGTCAATTGTAGCCTACATTGGTATCCAAATCGTCGTTGGCTTTATTGAACTCTTCTATCGTTCTAACCCTGGTTTCTACTTCCCATCAACCACAGGAGGAGCTGATCAGTTCCAGATGGGCATTATCATGACTATTCTGGAAGAAGTTATTCTTATAGCCATCTACTATCTAGGAACTTATCACATCTTGAAAAACAAGGTTAATTTGCAATAATATCAGAGTCTAGCGACAATAACTCGCTAGGCTTTTTTATCATCTTTAACATAATGTAAATAAAATGCGTAAACAAAAAATAACGAATTTGTTATAACAAAATCTAATACACCACTAAACTAAATATATTCTTATAAATCAATTGACTAAGTATGAGAACGATATTCCAACATACTTGAGGTCTTATCAAAATTACACCCTATAACTATAATGAAGTTTTTACACAAAATTATTGACACAATTGACAATGTTTTTAATCTATATAAGCTTCTTGTATGATACAATAGAGTTATTAAAAATAAATAACTTTTAGGAGTCCCATATGAAACAAAGAAATAGATTACTATTTTTAGTCTTATTATTTATTAGTATTTTCTTAGGAGCTTGTTCCCAAAATTCAGCTCAAACAGAAATAACAGGAAAAGGGATAGTTGAATTAATAAACGAAAACAGAGAGAGAGTATTCTTCGTCGCTAACGCCTCTAGTGATACAATTTCAAAAGATGATAAAATAACGTATATATATTTCACGAAAAATGGCAACGTTACATCCTATGCTATTGGTAAAGAACCTGAAAAAACAAAAGATTCTAGTGAAGAACAAGTTGAAATCACGCTTAAAGACATAACAAATAAAAGTATTGATGAAATAAAAAAATTATCGGAAAAAAACTTCTATGATAAGAAAGAATTTGATATTGTTAAGGGAACTATCGAAACTGATCCTTCCGGTAATAGAACAGTTGCAGAGAAATTAGAATTTACAAATAAAGACAAGGAAAAGGCTGAATTCCTTTCAAAGTCACTTATTTATGGACAAATTTATAATCAATTCTATGCTGGCTACTCATTAGAAAAATCCTATCTTATAACAGAAATTCCTACTAAAAAGTCTTCAGTTCCTTTTGATAAAGTTGGTGGAAAAAATATTATTGAAAATAGCGGCTTGTAATCTAATAGTACCTAAAACAAACATATACATATCACTAAATTAAGTTCAAACTAACCAACTGTTAATACTTCATACATTACCCCGTAATTGCTCTCTAATCAAAAATGCATTATCTCATCAATTCAACTTTTTAGAAACGTATCACATCTCGATAAACAAGGTTAATTTTCAATAGTTTTAAAGTCTAGTGACAATAACTCGCTAGGCTTTTTTTCGCCCTTAAAACTTCCATTTTTATATGACGTATTTGATAAAAAGGAGTATAATAATTTAAAACTGATTACATGTATATCGATAAGGAGGCCAACTCTTTATGCTGAGAAGATTTGTTAGTAAGATGCACCTTGTACTTTATTTCTTTTCTATTGCCATTATTTGGCTTGAAGCGATTATCACACCAGCCCTTGTTCAGAATATTGTTGCTAGTTTTACCAATCAAGAACTAGGCCTTCTTTGGAAAGTATTAATTCTAGGAATACTTGGTAATCTCATCCTCCTACTAGGCTTAGCTGGAAAACGCTATTACTATGCCCGTTTGATTACTGATATTGACTCGGAAAATAGCAGAAAGATTAGTGACTTGCTCTTCTTCCTACCTCAAACAGTCATTGAAGTCATTCATCACTACACAGAAGAAGACTTAAAACACTATGACCAAGTCATTCACTTAAGCAAAGAAAAGTAATAGTCTATAACATACGATTTTAAAAAGCAAGGAACCCGAATTCCTTGCTTTTTATACTAAGAACAAACTAGGAAACTAGCCGCAGGTTGCTCAAAACACTGTTTTGAGGTTGCAGATAAGACTGACGAAGTCAGTTACCTATACCTACGGCAAGGCGACATTGATGCGGTTTGAAGAGATTTTCGAAGAGTATTAACTCAATATCAAACTGGCTACAATGGGGCTGACAAAGACATAGAGAATACCGGTGACACCGATAGCCAAGCCACCCATGGCTCCTGCTACAGAACCATATCGAAAGGCAGTTCCTGTTCCAACTGCGTGGCCTGTTCCTCCAAGGGAAAGTCCGACTGCTACTGGGTCGTCAATTTTCAACCACTTCAAAAGGGTTGGGCCGATGACACTGGTTAAAATACCAGTTGCGACTACAACGACCAAGGTCACAGTCGTCAAGCCTTGCAATTTTTCTGTGATTCCCACTGCCATGGCGGTTGTTACAGACTTGGGAAAGAGAGAAATGGCTAAGAAAAAGTCCATTCCAAAAATTTTAGCCACAAGGGCTGTGAAAGATGTATTGACCACTACCGCTAACAAACTACCAAATAGAATACTCCGAGCATGGTGCTTCATCAGGTGAAAACTCTTATAAAGCGGAATCCCTAGAGCAACAGTCGATGGGACAATCAAGTTGTTCAGATAAACCCCACCTTGGTAGTAATCTTGGTAAGAAATACCCGTCACTTTTAGAAAGATGATAATGAAAACAGCTGACAAAAGCAAGGGCGTTGTCAATGGATGGGGAAAACGTCTGTAAATCAGCATTCCTACTAGATAAGCTAGGATAGACAGGGCTAGCCCAAATAGGGGATTGGAAACAAATTCACTCATTTGGCATCTCCTTTCTCATAATCTCCCTCAAACCGTCTCTTGATAAACTGAACTACCAAGGCTATGAGGATAATATTGATGACTGCTGCAAAAAAGACAATCAAAACAATTGGCAAAAGATAGGGAGCAATCACATCAAACTTCTCCATGATTCCCACTGCTGGCGGCAAAAAGAGAATGGTCATATTGGCCAGCAAGAAATTCCCAACCATGTTGACATGCCTGGTTCTCAGCCACTTAAATTGCAGGGCTAGAAAGAGAATAATCAAACCGATAATACTGCCTGGGATGGGCAAATGAAAGAAACTAGAGATTCCCTCTCCGATTAGAGAAATCACAAAGAGAATCATTAATTGAACATATAATTTCATCCTAAACTCCACGAAATAGACTTCTTGCATACCAGTTTACTCTTTTTTCAGAAAATTTCAAGGAAATGCACAAGAGTTGATGAAAGTTTGAGAAGAAAGGGGATACAAACAATTCTTGACTTGTGAAAACAGGCATGATTTAGGATAAAATATTCCAGCGTCCTTCTTGCCAGCTCTTTTGAAAAGTAGTATAATTATTGCATGCGCAATCATCTTGTGATGCAGAGACTGTCCGTGAATGGACATTCTTCTATGTTATAACTCTAAAAAGAAAGGAGAGACTATGACCTATTTGGAAAAATGGTTTGACTTCAATCGGCGTCAGAAAGAAATTGAAAGTCTCTTAGAAGAGACTATTGCCCAGCAGAGCGAGCAAAGTCTGACCTTGAAAGAGTTCTACCTGCTCTACTATCTGGACTTGGCTCAAGAAAAATCTCTACGCCAGATTGACCTGCCAGATAAACTTCATCTGAGCCCGAGCGCTGTTTCTCGGATGGTGGCTCGCTTGGAAGCCAAAAATTGCGGTCTACTTAGTCGCAGGTGTTGTGTTCAAGATAGACGCTCTAGCTTTATCTGCCTGACAAGTGATGGGCAAAAGACACTGGCCTCTCTACAAAAGGCTGTCGAAGCAAGCTTGGAAACTGGTTTAGATTTCTTGATTTAAGATGATTTTAGAAAAAAGTTGCGTGCGCAATCATTTTTCTTGACATTCTCTTTTACAAGGAGTAAAATAAAGTCATCATTAAACAAAGGAGTTTTTAAAATGATTGAAATTACCTATCTAGATGCCAGCAAGAACGAAAGAACTGTAACTTTCGAGTCTTATGAAGATTTTGATCGTTCACAACAAGCTTGCCTTATCGGCGTCGCAGACTACTACCCTGTCCAAAAATTAACTTACAACGGTCATGATTTGGACTACCATGGGACTTATGGAGATATCTTCTTCTATCTCAAGAAACAAGATTTAAGCCAATATAACTAAAAAAGGAGAAATACAATGGCAAAAGCAATTACAGATGCAACATTCGAACAAGAAACAAAAGACGGTTTGGTCTTGGTAGACTTCTGGGCAACTTGGTGTGGTCCATGTCGTATGCAAGGTCCAATCTTGGATAAATTGTCTGAAGAACTTTCAGAAGATGTTTTAAAAATCGTTAAAATGGACGTTGATGAAAATCCAAACACAGCTCGTGCTTTTGGAATCATGTCTATCCCAACCCTTCTCTTCAAAAAAGACGGCCAAGTGGTCAAACAAGTTGCTGGTGTTCACACAGCAGAACAAATCAAGGCCATCGTTGCTGAATTGAGCTAATCAAACGAGAGACCAAGTACTTGCTTTGGTCTCTTTTTTCTTGCCCTTTGCCATTTTTCAAAAAATATGCTAGACTGTAGATAGAATATTACGATGTTTGGGAAATGCCATCGCTAAAAAAAACCTCTACTTGGTATTTTTTAGCTCCCTCAAGGGAGCTTTTTGCGTGCTCTGAACATTTCCCATTTCGGAAGGAGTACTATGAAACGTCAATCAGCCTTGGTCGTCTTTAGTGGTGGTCAAGATTCTACAACCTGCCTCTTTTGGGCTAAAGAACACTATGAAACGGTCGAAGCCGTTACCTTTGCCTACGGCCAACGCCATCATCTCGAAATTCAAGTCGCTAGAGAAATCGCCAAGGAACAGGGGATTCGTCATCATATCCTAGATATGTCTCTGCTGGGGCAAATCACTGAAAATGCCTTGACTTCTGATCTAGAGATTGAGCAAAAAGAGGGAGAGATTCCCAATACCTTCGTTGATGGTCGCAACCACCTCTTTCTATCCTTTGCGGCCGTCCTTGCTAAGCAACGAGGCATTAAAGATATCGTGACAGGTGTCTGCGAGACAGACTTCTCAGGCTACCCCGATTGTCGGGATGTCTTTGTCAAATCCCTTAATGTTACCCTCAATCTTGCCATGGATTACGACTTCGTTATCCAAACACCTCTCATGTGGCTAGACAAGGCTGAAACTTGGGAATTAGCCGACCAACTCGGTGCCTTTGACTATGTTCGTGAAAAGACCTTAACCTGCTACAACGGGATTATTGGAAGTGGCTGTGGAGATTGCCCAGCCTGCCACCTACGTCAACATGGTTTAGATGTTTATCTCTCACAGAAAGGAGAGGCCTAATGTTTTTTGCACCCAAAGAAATCAAACAGGAAACTGGGGAGTCTCTTGTCTACAATCCTCACAGAACCTTGGTATCAAAAGAGTTTACCTTCGATGCTGCCCACCACCTCTTTCACTATGAGGGAAAATGCAAATCCCTGCACGGTCATACCTATCATTTGCAGATTGCTGTCAGTGGATTTTTAGATGAACGTGGCATGACCCACGATTTCGGAGATATCAAAGCGATCTACAAGAACTACTTAGAGCCCCACTTGGATCATCGCTATCTCAATGAGACTTTGCCTTATATGAACACGACTGCTGAAAATATGGTTTACTGGATTTTCCAAACCATGAACCAAGAGTTGCCAGACGAACGTGGTCTCCGTTTGGAATACGTTCGCCTCTATGAGACTCCGACTGCCTTTGCGGAGTTTAGACGGGAGTGGTTAGATGACTAGGGAACGTGTCCTCAAACTACCAGTTCTAGAAATTTTTGGCCCAACCTTTCAAGGCGAAGGCCGTGCAATCGGGCAGAAAACCATGTTTGTCCGCACTGCTGGTTGCGACTACCACTGCGACTGGTGCGATTCTGCCTTTACTTGGGATGGTTCTGAAAAACCAACTCGCATGACAGCTGACGAGGTCATTGCTGAGTTGGATAAATTAGGGAGCTACGACTATGTAACCCTATCTGGGGGAAATCCTGCTATCCTAGCAGCCAACATGGCTGAGCTAGTCACCAAACTCAAGGAACGTGGTGTCACTCTGGCTGTTGAAACTCAAGGCTCTCGCTGGCAAAATTGGTTGAAAGACATCGACCAGGTCACTCTGAGTCCCAAACCTCCTTCATCCAAGATGGAAGTCAACTTTGAGACCCTGGACTTTATCGTTTCCCAACTTGATCCAGACAAGGTCACCTTTAAAATCCCTGTCTTTGACGATGCCGATTTGGCCTTTGCCAAAGGGATTCAAGAACGCTACCAACCAGATGTCCTTTTCTTATCAGCTGGAAATCCTGAGCCCAAGGCTAGAGGCAATATTGTACAAGACCAACTGGACCGTCTCAAAGAACTCTGGGAACGAGTCGCTGCCGACGATAGCTGGGGCAATGTCCGCGTCCTTCCTCAACTCCATACCCTCCTCTACGATAACCAACGTGGTGTTTAAGATTAGAAAGAAAAAATCATGTCACAACAAGAAGAAATGAAAAACCTCAGCCTACTGGGCAACAAAGAAACTAACTACATTTTCGAGTATCAACCAGAAGTCCTCGAATCCTTTGACAATCGTCATGTGGAAAATGACTATTTTATCAAATTTAACTGTCCTGAATTTACCTCACTATGTCCAATCACTGCTCAGCCAGACTTTGCAACTATCTATATTTCCTACATTCCTGACAAGCTCTGTGTTGAGTCAAAATCCCTCAAACTCTACCTCTTTAGCTACCGAAACCACGGAGATTTCCACGAAAACTGTATCAACACCATCGGGAAAGACTTGGTCAACTTGCTAGATCCTCGCTATTTAGAAGTCTGGGGAAAATTCACTCCGCGCGGTGGCATCTCAATTGATCCCTACTACAACTACGGTAAGCCTAGAACTAAGTATGAAGGCTTGGCAGAACAACGCCTCTTCCAACACGACCTTTATCCAGAGAAAATTGACAACCGTTAAACTCATACTCAATGAAAATCAAAAATCAAACTAGGAAGCTAGCCGCAGGTCGCTCAAAGCACTGCTTTGAGGTTGTAGACAAG
>NZ_KV794549.1:40857-57783 GCF_001808785.1 Streptococcus sp. HMSC077D04
TGACGTGGTTTGAAGAGATTTTCGAAGAGTATCATACGAAAAAGCCCTGTTCCTCAAAATGAGGAGCAAGGCTTTTTAAGTTTCAATTATTCTTCTGTTCCAAGGAAGTTTTTTGCAACGAGGGCTGCAAGAACTCCACCAACGATTGGTGCAAGGATGAAAATCCAAACTTGTTGAAGGGCTGCACCACCTACCAAAACAGCTGGTGCCAAGCTACGAGCTGGGTTTACTGAAAGTCCAGTAATGTTCAATCCCACAAGAATCATCGCCATCAAGGACAAACCAATTACCAAACCAGCAATCGCGCCATTGCCCTTGCTTGCTGATGTCACAGTCATGATAACCAAGACAAACAAGAAAGTTGCGATTACTTCAAACAAGAAACCACCAAAGACAGTGACACCGTTTGCCAAGGCATTTTCACCAAGACTATCAGTTGACATACCTGAGTTAGCCAAGAGGAAGAATACCGCGCCAGAAGCGATGAAGGCTCCAACAACTTGTCCAAGGATGTAGTTGACAAGGTCTTTTGATGACAAGCGTTTGTTTACAAACATAGCAATCGAAACAGCTGGGTTCAAGTGAGCCCCTGAAACAGTTCCGATTGAGAAAGCTGCAACCACGATTGCCAGACCAAAGGCAAAGGCAATCCCTAGGTGACCAAGGCCATTTCCAAAAACAACGGCTCCTGTCCCAATGAACACAAGCATGAACGTACCGATTAACTCAGCGACAAATTTTTTCATTCTCTTTCTCCTTTTTTCAAAACTAGATACTAGTCTATCAAAAGAGGGAAAGGGTTTCAAGAAAATTGATTGGAAATTTCGTATCAGTTGCAATACTGTTTTCAAAAATTGTATATTTTTAATGTATTGCAATTAGTTGTAAATCTCTATATTTGATGGTTATACTATACTGAATAAAATAGGAGTTTATATTAATCTTTTTAAAAAGCACAGAACTCTCTATTTAATCCATTCCCCATTGTAATTGACATGATATCCATCAGGTGTAGTTGTATTGACTGCTAAAGCACCAGAACTGTAAGCATAATACCATTTCCCTGAAACAGCGAACCATCCTGTTTGCATAGAGCCTGAGTTATTCAAATAGTACCATGAGCCACTTGATTTGACCCATCCTGTTTGCATATCCCCTGAACCACTGAGATAATACCACGAACTACCTGATTGAACCCATCCAGTCTGCATCCAGCCCGAGCGATCAAAATGATACCATTTTCCATTAATTAGTTCCCATCCATTGGATGTATAGGAACCATTGTTATGTCTATACCACCAACGACCAGATGATTGAATCCAACTTCCTTTGGAAGCAAGTCTTACTTTTAATGCTTCAGATACTTTGATGTATTCTTTCTTAGCATTTTCCTTTTTAACTTTTGCATTTTTTAGTTTAGCATTTGCATTTTCAAGTGCTTTTTTAAATTCCTCAAGCTTCTGTTTAGCGATCATCAAACTTTTTTTAGCTTCCTCGAGTTTTCTTGGAGCATTTTTGAGAGCAAGGACATGTTGTTTCGCCTTCAACAAATCATTTTTAGCATTGACTAATGACTGTTCCGCATTCTTACTAGCATGAGATTTATTATTTTTGATTGCTTTCAATCGATTTAATTGAGATTCTTGCTTCGAAAGTTCAGATTTAGCAATATTTAACGCAGTTTGTTGTTTACTCAACTCAGATTGAGCAGATTTTAAAACGTTTAACTTAGACTGATTTTGTTTTGTTAAGTCTGCAAGACATTTTTTAGTTTTATCCAGATTTTTTTGATCTGTATTCAATGTTGTTTTAGCAATTGTAAGATTTTTGTTTAGTGATGAAATTTTATCCCTCATTAAAGTTTCTTCGTTTTTTTGTTTTCGATTGAAACTATCCAGAGCCTCTTTAGCTTTTGTATAAGCTGGATTTTTAGGATGTGTGATTTCATTCCAAACATAACGGAAAGTTGTCTTCGGTAAAAATTTTACACGTTTACCGTTAAAATAAAATTCACTATGGTCTGGATCACCATCTTTATTTTCTGCTCTGGCTAAAAAATATGAACTGCTTGGATTATAATAATAGGTCTTACCATTATAAACATAGCTTCTTTTTTCAGATGGGCTAATCACTGTTGGTAATGTATCATAAACACCTTTTGCTTCACTAATGAAAGTCATTACACCATAATTTCCAAAAGTTGTTTTTTTACTTGACGATGCTCCAAGAGCAAATCCAGTCCCTGATGCAGCAAGCAAGGGAATTCTATGGCCATAGTTAAAAGTATTTGCTTCTTTCGGAGTTGATGCACCATATAATGATGCATTACTATAATCATTAAAGTAAGATAGAAGCTCTTTATAAGCAAGTTCTTTTTCACTCAATCGACTCTTTTCTGGAACTGAACCAGCTGTAGCATTTTCTGTTGCATCCTTAAAACCAAAATCTTGATTTTTTAGTTTTGTATCATGTGACAGTTTATCATTTGCCACCATTTCATCTGCCCTAGCTTTTCCATATTTCAAAGCCTTTTCAGTCACAGGTGGCACTGGAATATCAATGCCATTTATTCTCCGCAACTCGATTAAGTAGTTACGAACGTATTCAGAAACTTTCTTATAATCAACCACATGAGGAGTATGGATATCATCCTTAGATTTTACAACAATTGTTTCTGTTCTTTCACCACTAAAATTCACATCTTCGTTCGCAGCAACATAATTGGTCTTACCATCTCTTCCTACGAAAGTTTTTTCATCAAGTGGAGGAGTCTTAGACTCACTTTCACTAACAGAATTTGATTTAATCTCATGAGAAACCGTTACTGTATGGAACTCATCCCCAGCAGATTTTAAATTCTTTTCAAGAGTAGAACGTGTCTTATTTCCTCTTTCTATAAGCGCTTTTCGTTCTTGCTCTGTTTTTGATACTGAACTCGCTAAAGAACTTACTTTATTTTGGTTGGCTTTCACTTTCGCATCCAATTTCTCAGTTTCTTGTTGAATCTCGCGTAGTGTATTCCAATCAAAAGTTTTCTCTGCTTCTGTTACTTTATTTTGTGCTTTTTTTACATCAACTGCTCGCTGATTAACTTGCGCTTTTGCCTTATTAACAGCTGTTTCTTGTTTTTCAACACTTGCTTGGGCTTGTTTCTCATCTTGTTTTGCCCCTGCCAACCTATCTTCAGCTTTCTTGACAGTTACTTGTTTGGCTACAAGATCCTTTTCTACATTTTTAATTTTTTCAGGACTAGCTTGTTTAGCAAATTCTTGTGCTTGTTTCAAAGCATCATCAGCTTTGTTCTTATTTGTGACAGTAGATGTATGCTCTTGTTGCATTTTATCAACAAGCTTCTGAGCATTTTTTTCTTCCTCAATTGTTTGATTCAGTTTTACTTCTGCTTTTTTTACATCAGATTCTGAAACATCAGCATCCTTTTTAGTTTCTGATTGGTTAACAGTTGACTTAGTCGAATGTTTATTTACAACCTCATCAGCTTGTGCATGACCATTAAAAGCAGTTACCATTGCAGTTGCAACGCCCAAACCAATCAACACTTGTTCCTTTTTCATAAAATCACCCTTTCTTTAAAATATTTACCTGATCTATACAAATCATATTATTTATATTTTACAAATAATCTTCTCTAGCCATAAATAGATTCAATTTTCTTTATAGCTTGCTCTCTCGATTAAATACAATCTGATAGAAAATGAAGTAAATAACTATCAATACCAGGTCTACAGCAAGTTCAAATTTAACATCACGACCTTCAACGGCATGTTTGAAAATAGCCACAGCTAAGCCAAGTATAATGACGCTTCACAAGCCCATAAACATCATTCTAGAACAATCTCTCTATTCCCCTACTTTCCCAACTCAGCACTGTAGGCAATAATCTGGGCAACTGTATCTGACAAGAACTGAATGGTATCACGAAGTGGTTTGTCTGTTGAAATATCTGCTCCGATAATCATGGCTGACTCAAGCGGTGTCTTACTACCACCTGATTTGAGGAGATTGAGCCAGTCTTCGGCTCCAGTTTCTGAATTTTTCAGATGGAGGTAACCCGCAGTCGAGATAACAAGACCAGCAGAGTAAGTGTAGCTATACAAGCCCATGTAGTAGTGAGCTTGGCGCATCCAAGTCAGAGCCGCATCGTCGTCAATCTCAATGGCATCTCCCCAGAAATTCGTCAAGACTTCCTTCATAATGCTGTTGAGCTTGCTTGCTCCAAAGGTTTCCCCTTCTTCAATCAGTGTGTAAACCTTGCGTTGAAAGGCTGCTTCCAAAAGGTGGGTAATAAAGTTATGGAAGTAGGTATCTGTCAAGCGGTGAGCAAGAGCGAAGCGTTTTTGACGTGGGTCGTCAGATTGGTGTTCCAAGTAATCACTGAGAAGCAATTCATTGAAAGTTGACGGTGCTTCGACATAGTAGGTCGACATGTGGGCATTGAAGTAGCTTTGGTGGTTGTCAGAAAAGATAAACTGACCAGAATGCCCAATCTCATGAATCAAGGTATAGACATCACTCAAACGACCTGTCCAGCTCATAAGGACATAAGGGTGGACACGATATGGATCCGCCGCATAACCGCCAGAATCCTTGCCACTATTAGCAGCAAAGTCCACCCAGCGCTCTTCTTGATAGCGAGCAACTTCCTGACAATATTCCTGCCCCAAAGGTTCTACCGACTTCATGACCAAATCATAGGCGTCGTCAATAGTCACTTGAGGATTAAGAGCGCTATCCAAGTCCAATTTCCAGTCTGCAAAAGTCATCTTTTCAAGACCATTCACCTTGGCAACATGTTTGAGGTATCTCTGAGCAACTGGCGCAAAATCCTTCATGATGAGGTCAATCTGACGGTCAAACATGGCACGGTCTACTTCTTGTTCAGCCAGAAGATAATCAAAGACTGAGTCGTAACCCTTCATATCTGCCAGTAGTTTTTCAGACTTGACTTGGGCTAGATAGGCTGCTGCAGCAGTATTTTGGTGCTTACGAAGTCCCTCTGAGAAAGAACGGAAAGATTTCTCACGAACTTCAGCGTCCTCATGGTTTTGGTAGAAGTTCTCATAGGTAACAAAGCTATTTTTGTAGGTCTTGCCATGGGCTTCAAAGTCAGCCATTTCAAAGTCCCCAGCTCGCATTTTAGTGTAAATATCCTGTGGACTGTAGAAAACTTCACCGAGATTGGTCAAGGCCTTCTCCACATCAGCCCCTAGGTAGTGGGCTTTTTTGATTTTTGCCTGACGAATGGCAGCTGTTAAATGTGGCAATTCACCCAAACGATCCAAAACTTCCTCATCAGCTTCCACCAAGGCATCGTCAAAGAAGGTCAAGGCTACGCTGGCATCTGTTTCAAATTCCATCCCAGCTTGGGCAATGTTGGCAAATTCGTCATTGCTATAATCTGTCGTCTGAGGCATAAAACCATAGTTACCAATATGGCTCATCTGAATGTAGATTTGTTCCAATTCCGCAAAGGCCTTCTCGAAATCCTCAAAAGTGTGAAGATTGCCCTTGTAATCACGGCTAAACTGGTTGATGTCTTCACGAGCCTTCTCGATTGCACGTAAGAAATCCTCACGGTCTTGGTATAGGGCTGTTAAATCCCAAAGTTCCTTCTCTGGAAATTCTGATCGGTGTTTTTGTTCCATTTTCTTCCTCTTATTTCTCTAATTCTAATAAAACACTAAGAGCTGATAAAGCGTAAAGTGGTGCTGTTTCTGCTCGCAAAATACGAGGACCAAGTCCTGCCAATACTGCTCCTTTAGCTTCGAAACTTTCGATTTCTGCAGGTGACAGGCCACCTTCTGGACCAAAGATAAAGAGCAATTTGTGTCCTTTTTCAAGACCAGAGACCGCTTGTAAGAGCGCAGCGGCTTCACCTTCTTTGGCCGACTCTTCATAAGCCACTACGATGCGGTCAAATTGGTCAAGTTGGGCTAGAAAATCTGCTTTTTTCTCAAAAAGCTGGATACTTGGAACCAGATTACGCTTGCTTTGCTCTGCTGCTCCAAGGGCGATTTTTTCTAGTTTTTCAACCTTTTTACCCAATTTCTTGCCATCCCACTTAGCAACGGACCAATCGGCAGGAAAGGCCCAGATTTGGCTAGCCCCCAGCTCGGTTACTTTTTGAGTGATAAACTCCAGCTTGTCCCCCTTGGGAAAACCTGATGCTATGGTCACTTGGACTGGTAGTTCCACATTGTCAGCTAATTCTTGAACCAACTCAAACTGACGAGCTTCCACATCTAAGACGCGCGCCAAGCGCTTGATACCATCATCAAAGACCAAAGTAACCTCATCATCTTCTTTCAAGCGCATGACCTGAAACATATGCTTGCTGGTTTCCTTGTCCTCGATGGTAACAGGTGAGATAGCACGGCCTTTGACAAAATACTGTTGCATACTAGCCTCCAATCACACCAGAGATATCCTTGGTCTTCTTGAAAACACAGGCATTCCATTCCCCTTGAACCATGTGAGTTTCAAGGAAAAATCCAGCTGACTCAGCCGACTCGCGCACCATGTCCCACTTGTCCTTGATAATCCCACTCATGATGAGGTAGCCTTCGTCCTTGACCAAGCGGTAAGCATCCTGTGTCAAATGAACAAGGATATCCGCCAAGATATTAGCTACAATCACATCTGCCTCAATCTCAACACCCTTAAGCAAGTCTCCTGCAGCTACATGGATGTTTTCCATACCTGGGTTGAGTTCAATATTTTCCTGAGCAACACGAACTGCTACATCATCTAGGTCATAGGCAAAAATTTCCTTAGCACCAAGCAGCGAGCTGGCAATAGAGAGAACCCCTGAACCAGTCCCCACATCCAGCACCGTTTCGCCACCACGGAGAACCTGCTCTAAGGCAAAGAGGCTCATCTTAGTGGTTGGATGGGTCCCAGTTCCAAAGGCCATACCAGGATCCAGCTTGATAATCTTTTCTCCCGCAGTCGCCTCATAGTCTGTCCAAGACGGCACGATAGTCAAATCATGAGTAATGCGAGCTGGTTCATAGTATTTCTTCCAGTTGTCTGCCCAGTCTTCCTCAGCCAAGGCAGTCGTCCCCATCTTGACCTCACCCAGATCCATAAAGTCTGTCAATTCTGCTAGACGAGCCTGCAAATCTGCCTCAACCGTTGCTACATCAACCGTATCAGGGTAATAGGCTGTCACAACGATTTCTTCTTGCTGCTCGACCTCTGGGAAAATCTCTCCAAAACGGTCGACATTCCCCACATAGTCCATACTGTCTTCGATCGCAACACCTTGCGCTCCCAACTCGATTAAGAGATTGGAAACCAATTCCTCCCCCTCACGCTTGACTGTAACTTTTAACTCTTGCCATGTTTCCATCATTAAGATACCAAGCCCGTAAAACACAAAACCAAAATAGGAAATTCTCTGAAGA
Organism: Streptococcus sp. HMSC077D04; assembly: GCF_001808785.1. Taxonomy (GTDB): domain Bacteria; phylum Bacillota; class Bacilli; order Lactobacillales; family Streptococcaceae; genus Streptococcus; species Streptococcus mitis_BX. The sequence continues at coordinate 48,282 of NZ_KV794549.1, forward strand.
CGATTGTGTCTATGTGAAATTTATCTTTTTGGCACAGTGTTTAGGGCGGGTTCAGTTTAGAAATGTAACTGAACCATCCTTTCTAATCACTTACTTTTAAATAACCTTTTAATCTCTCTTGCAACTGAGGTACAACTTGACTGGAACTAAGAAACTCCTCAACATTCATGAGCTGATAGCCCTGTCCTTCATCACCAAATACGATACTGTCAAACTGCTCCTGTGTCAACTTTCCAACTAGAAAAACGGATTGTTTATCCGCAAAAACCATACTTGGATATACCTTCGCCCAAAGCAGACAATCCTCAGTCAGATGAATTCCCAGTTCTTCATAAACTTCACGCGCTGCGCACTCAAAAGGACTTTCATCACCTTCGCGTCCACCACCGGGCAGTTCCCACATATTGGGCCAGGGAATGCTTGCCTTATCATCGCGTAAGAGAGTCAAGAGCTTATCCCCACAAAACAAAGCAATCTTGCAGCCTGTGAAATCAGAAATTTCTATTTCCATATTAGACTCCTTCGGTTAATTCTTTTTCCAGCTCGGCTAACCAGTTTTGATAATAGCTTTTCTCATCCCGTAACATCCGGCTGCTATTCATTTTATGTCTAGCAATCTTCATAGCCTTGTGAGTTTGCACTACATCTTTCTTTACCTTAAATTGATACCAAGCTTGAATGATCTGCATATCTGCTGTTTTTATAGATAAAAAAGATTTGACTCCTCGAATACTTGCATATTCTTCCGCTTTCTTATTATCTCCTTCTATTAGAGCAATTTGAAGAAGGTATAATTGAGAAATAGTTTTAGACATTGGATTATCTGTTTTCTCTAACACAGACTGAAACTGTTGCTTTGCAAGCTCTATATTATCATCCAATATGAATACCAATCCCTGAAGATTCTGAACACTTTCTGCAAAACTTCCTCTCACATCCTCATCAACAGACATGATAAAGTCTTTTAAATCATATTCTTGAGGAGCTAGCAAGGTCTGGGCAGAATGCCTCAACATCAGGTAGGCGTATTTGGTATTTTCAGGGTGTTGTAGTAATTCCCAAATTTTTGCTCCATCGGTAATCCCAACTGGCAGAGCATTGAATAGAAGAAGAGATAAATTTAGACAAATCCAAGTGCCTGCAAAATACCAGTTTGTTGTCAAAAAACCAAAAAGTGTTGCCAATAACATCAAGCAAAGGTGAACTATCAAGCCTCCTGAAAGCATCAAGATGGTTCTTTGATCTCTTTCATTCTCTTTTAAACCAATATACTGAGCACCAACATTTTTTATAACTGCTGTTCGACTAAGATGAAGCCTTCCTGACTTTTTGGTTAAAAGAAAGTTCCCTAATCCAAAAGCCACCAGACGATAGCCTGTCAAATAACCACAAAATGCATGACCAAGCTCATGAAGAATAAAGATTACATACATACTTAGAAGAGCAAAGGCATAACCAAAAGTAAAGACTAAAACTGCGGAATACCCCAACTCTGCAAATGCGATTGTTCCACAAGCAAAAGCCAGCATAATAAAGACAACAGCTAGCACATAAACCAAATAAATCCCAATTTTCTTCATAAAATCTCCAACCAACTCCTAATATCTCGGATAAGGATAAAATTCTACCTCTTCCAAACCAACTTTTCCTTCTTAAAAGACTTCTTCTTTAACATACTTAAATAAACTTTCTTCATTCTTAAAGTAATACTTTACAAAGATAAATGACATAGCGTTGTTAAAATATTCTTTAGTTCATAAGAACATATAATCAATTGTGACTAACTATAATAATTTTTTACACACTTATGAAATGCAAGATTTATATAAATTAAATAGACTATTTATGAATCCATAGATAGTAAGATTAGTCCTCCCGCGATTAAAATAGTTAAAAAAGTAGTGACAATTGGATCCCAAAATATACCCCAAAAAATAATTAAGAATACAATATAAATCAAAGAGGCTATATATTTTCGTTCTTTAATCCCCCAAAAAATAAGAAATATAAGGGATATTGCCCAAAATAATCCTAAAAACAAATGAAAATAATACCCATCTACTTGCACAATTTCAAACGCTTCACGAAGCGCTCCTAATCTTTGTTGCTTTATACTAATAATTTTTGGGCTATGCTTAAATGCATATATCCACCAAGACATAAAAATCTCAATTATAAATATAATTCCTAATTTCACTGGATTTTCCACATAATCTTCAAAGTAGTTCATAAATTCACCATCATTTCTATTTTAAAAGTAATCCTAAGAGAAAAGCAACGATTGCCCATATAAGTGATAGTTTAGGAGCTTCAATACTTTTATTTGTTCCGACTAACCATTTATAAATTGCCTCAAAAGTATCATATACTATAAGTGATACTACAAAAACTGTAACCAATAGAAGGACCAAGAAGCAAGTATTTTCTAGTACACTCTTGTCTATCTTCAAAAAATAAAAGCTACTACTGTCAAAATTAACAAATGAATCTTTATCTATCCAAAAGAACAATAAATCTATAGCTAATGCAACGAACATTGATATAACATTATATTTTTTCTTTGGGATAAGAAACAAAAGAAATAGAATACAAAAAATTGTAAGTATCAACGGTAAATTCATAAAATTATCAGTTTTAGATGCATGATTAATTTTTATATGAGATAGATAAGAAATGTTGGTCTTCATCCAACTTAAAGTTAAATAATTTACTAATCCCGTAATCGCAAATATTCCAAGTACTTTTACCCTAATTTTCTTTAAGAAATTTACTAATTTTACATATGATTGCCCAATTAAGTCATTTAGTTGACTGATCCGTGAAAATTTAGTTTCTTTTGATGAAAAAATTTTACTTAAACGACTTTCCATCCCATTTGATAAGTGTACATGCTTATTTTTTAATTTTTGTTGTGCATCCATATAGTCTTTTGCATATATAGAATGCGTAGTTATTTTTTTTGTATCTATGGCAACAACCTTTGTCTTATCTTTTTGGTAATATATTTTCTTCATATACTTCCTCGCTAGTCTCTAGTATCTCGGATAAGGATAAAACTCTCCCTCTTCCAAGCCGACTTTTCCTTCTTCAAAGACTTCTTGGTTCCATTCCATGACGAATTCCTCTGCTTCTGGGTCTTCCAAAAAGTCCATGAGGGCATCTAGTCCAACCTCGGCAGTGTCTTTAAGGAATAGAGCAAAATAAGCTAAAAATTCACGAGAAAAACCTTTTTTAGGTAGGTAAGGAATGACAGTCAAATAGTCTTCCTCATTGACTGTTGACTTAGCAGGGTTGTAGAAAAGGACTGCTTCTTCAAAGAGAATGTCATCTGACGAAACCTCTCCGTCTTCATCTACCATCTCCACACCTGCAGCGTTTTGCGCTTCCAATAGAAAACTCACTTCAACCGCGTGGTTACGCTTGTCCCAACTAATCTCAAAGTCAAAGGGAAAATTCTTCTCCAACTCTTCCTCTAAAACATCTAAAAATCCATATGTTGCCATTTTGTCCTCTTTCTATGCGACTCTTAAATCGCCCCGATTGCTCGGAAATATGCTAAAATAGATACTACCATCTTACCACATATACATCAGAAAATCCACGTTAGAAAGGACTGCTATGCCAGACAATCTCGCGCTTCGCATGCGCCCTAAAACCATCGACCAGGTCATCGGTCAGGAACATCTGGTCGGACCTGGAAAAATCATCCGCCGCATGGTGGAAGCCAATCGCCTGTCCTCCATGATTCTCTATGGACCTCCAGGAATCGGCAAGACCAGTATTGCCTCTGCCATCGCAGGGACGACCAAGTATGCCTTTCGAACTTTCAATGCGACAGTTGATAGTAAAAAACGACTGCAAGAAATCGCGGAAGAGGCTAAATTCTCAGGGGGACTTGTACTACTCCTTGACGAAATTCATAGACTAGATAAAACCAAGCAAGACTTCCTCTTGCCTCTCTTGGAAAGTGGACTGGTCATTATGATTGGAGCTACGACCGAAAATCCTTTCTTTTCTGTCACTCCTGCCATTCGTAGCCGTGTTCAAATTTTTGAGTTGGAACCTCTGTCTAACCAAGACGTCAAAGAGGCTCTTCAGATAGCTCTAAGTAACCCTGAGCGTGGTTTTGATTTTCCAGTAGAACTAGATGAGGATGCGCTGGATTTCATCGCAACCTCTACAAACGGAGACCTGCGTTCTGCCTTTAACTCGCTGGATTTGGCAGTTCTCTCTACCCCTGAAAATGACGAGGGCATACGCCATATCACTCTAGACATCATGGAAAATAGCCTGCAGCGGAGCTACATTACCATGGACAAGGATGGAGATGGTCACTATGACGTTCTATCTGCCCTGCAAAAGTCCATCCGTGGTTCGGATGTCGATGCCAGTCTCCACTACGCAGCCCGCTTGATTGAGGCTGGTGATCTACCTAGTCTCGCGCGTCGCTTGACCGTTATCGCCTATGAAGATATCGGCTTGGCCAATCCAGAAGCCCAGATTCATACCGTGACTGCTCTGGATGCTGCCCAAAAGATTGGGTTCCCAGAAGCCCGCATTCTCATTGCCAATGTCGTGATTGATTTGGCCCTTTCTCCAAAATCCAACTCAGCCTATGTGGCTATGGATAAGGCACTTGCCGACCTCAAAACATCAGGTCACTTGCCTATTCCGCGACACCTGCGTGATGGTCACTACAGTGGAAGTAAGGAACTGGGGAATGCCCAAGACTATCTCTATCCACACAACTATCCTGGAAATTGGGTCAAGCAAGACTATCTACCAGAAAAAATTCGCAATCATCACTATTTCCAAGCAGAAGATACTGGTAAATATGAACGGGCTTTGGCTCAAAGAAAGGAAGCTATCGACCGTTTGCGAAAAATCTGAAATCCTTTTCAAAAAATTGCATTTTCCTCTTGATTTTTTTTGAAAAAGTGGTATCATATAAACATAGAAACGCTGTGGTGTACGACTTCACACTTAAGTGTTGACCGACTATTTTTTGTATTATTAGGGAAACAAAAGTCTTCTAACAGCATGTAGGCCGTCTCACACGGAAACAGCTTCAGTTAGAGCGAGTTGCCCACCTGCTTAATTGCGCGGGTTCAATACAAACCGTGAAGTTTCGGCACCAATACAGCTTTTTCTTCGCCTCCTTAGCTCAGCTGGCAGAGCAGCGGACTCTTAATCCGTGGGTCACAGGTTCGATCCCTGTAGGGGGCATCTACATACAACAGGAAAAGCCTTGATAACCAAGGCTTTTTTGCTTATCTATAACTGATTTGCCTCATCATTTGCCCCACTTTTAAATCTATCTTTTCTTTTTGAACCAAATTACATCTTAACAAATAGTGTAAAGCCAGTTACTTTTGCTTTGATGCCATACAATATTTTCATGTAGAGAAGACAAATTTTATCTTCTCTTTTTATTTTCAAAATAATAAAAACTGATTTTCTTTTCATAAATCAGACTGAAACTTCCAAATTTTCCATTTTGTTTATTGACATTTCCTCTAAAAAGGTGTATAATATTTTTATTATCAAACTATACTATACTATATAGGGGGTATTGAAATGAAATTTTCTAATCGTTTACTGCTATTCCTTGCAGGAGTTGTTTTTGTCCTTTTAGGACTTTTCCTATTTACAAACCCAGTAGCTAATCTTGTTGTTTACAGCTGGTGGATTGCATTTGGTTTACTGGTTTCTTCTATAGCAGCTATTTTAGGCTATTTCTCTGTACCAAAAGAGCTTCGCTCACCAGCTCATCTTTTCCAAGGGATTGTTAATCTTCTCTTGGCTCTTTACCTCGTTGCCTATGGCTTTGTGACGCTACCAGTTGTCATTCCAACTATTTTAGGAATTTGGTTAATTGTAGAAGCCATTATAGCTTTCTTTAAAGGCAATCGTCTGGGATTGATTTTCCCTATTATTGGCAACCATATCATGTGGATAGCGTTGCTTGCATTTTTACTAGGTCTAGTGATTTTGTTCAATCCAGTAGCTACAAGTGTCTTTGTCGTTTATGTCGTTGCCTTTGCATTTTTAATTGTTGGTTTCACCTATATCCTTGATGCCTTTCGTAAATAATCTAGCTGCCATTTTGGGCATATTAAAATAGCTGGGAAGTTACATTCTCAGCTTTTTCTGTTGCCTCCTTAGCTCAGTTGGTAGAGCAGTAGACTCTTAAGCTATGGGGCGCAGGTTCGAGCCCTGCAGGGGGCACATCTAAATCAACAGAAATAAGCCTTGAAACCAAGGCTTTTTTTAACGTCTAATAGCTTTTTGTAGAAAAGTATTTAAAAATAAAAGAGAAGAGAATCTCTCACTCTCTTCTCAGTATATCTTATTAAATTTAGTTTTTCTTAATCTAGCTGATTTTCCTTTGCAACGACAAATTCCTTAACCAATCGATAGATAACAGCAAATATCGGTGTAAAGAATATCATCCCAAGTAAGCCAAAGAGATTGCCTCCAATACTAGCAGCCGCAAGCGTGAAAATAGCTGGCAAACCAATAGACTGACCTACAACTCTAGGATAAATAAGGTTTCCTTCAATCAGCTGTATAACTTGATATAGAAGAAGAGAGAGTAAGGCTTGAGTAGGACTCACTGTGAAGATAAAAATCGCTCCCAGAATACTAGCAATCATAGGACCAACATAAGGAATGAAAGACAGTACTCCTGCAAATATACCTGTCATTACCCCATAAGGTAGTCCAAACAGGCTGTAGCCAACCGCTATCATAACTCCTATGATGACTGCTTCAATCAGCTGACTCATCAAAAATTGATCATAAGTCTCTAGTGCTACTTGTCCGATGTATGTCAACCTTGTCACCACTTTCTCTGGAAATATAACTTTTAGAAGTCGACTCGTCATCGCTGCCAGATGTTCCTTACTGGATAAAAATAAAAAGGTGAAGACTATAATCAAAAAGGCATTCATCAAACTTGAAAAAATATTGCCGATATTACTAGTCAGACCTGATAAAAAACCTATCAAAGCTTGGCTAATAGAACTAGATTGTCCCTGTATGCCTGATACGATAGTTGACAACATGTCTTTGGTTACAAATTCCGAGCTGCCTAGCAATTTCCCAAGTTGAGTAAGGACTGTTGAAAGGACTGTTCCCAGCTGACTAATAGTCTGGGCTAGGGTTGGCAGCACCAAAACCAAAAGAGCAATCACGATTAAGATAAGAGCTAGGAAAACAAGTACCATGGCAATCGGACGACGCAACTCTGCCTTTACCTTCAATTTAACTAAGTACTGTTCAATTTTTTTCATAGGAACATTAAGCACAAAAGCAATAACAGCACCATAAATCAAGGTTGATATTACATCAAAGAGAGAGATTGCTCCTGATATAAAGCTCGATGCATTCAGAATTACAAGAGCAACCAGCCCTATAAAAAGTATTAACGGGGTGTATTTTTTTACTAAGTTCATAAATTCTCCTTAATAAACATGTTTAGATACGACTATACTATTTGGTTTTTCAAACTCTCGATTAAGGTAGGCTTGGTAAGTTCCTGGAGCGATAAATCCTTTGGGTGAGAGGATATCGGTGCCAGCCTGACCGACTATGGTATCAGCCAAGAGCACACAGTTTGTAGATAAGACAAAGTAGGATTTAAACTTAGATTTGATAAATTTATAAAGTTCCCCATCTGTCTCATGTCTGATTTTATAAGCGTAGGTGTAGTCTTCCTTACCATCACCTGTCATGATTTTATCTGCACTTGGCTCCCATGGAATCGTCAGTTGTTTCAATTCAGCCAACTTTTTCTGAACTGCTTTTTCCATTTCAGGCGTCAAATCTATCCCATAACCAAAAAGCGTTTTTTGACTCTCACGTTTACATAGGTCAATGTACTTGTCACGATCACAGAAATATAAGACACCATCTCCTACCATGCCAAATAAGGTCTCAGAAGACGGATCATAGTTGCCATAAGAAATAACACGGCCTTGATAGCAGATATCCACATGACCAATTGCCGAAAACAGAGAGGTCTCAGCTGTATGAACAAAAATTTCAAGCTCCGCTGTCTTACCAGACTTCACCATTCCAAGATGGATATCCTCTCTCTCATCAGCATTTTCCTGCATGAATTTGTTGATTTTTGCTAAAGTTCTTGCAGGGATGAGAGCGGCTAGGACAATAGGTAAGCTAATTCTAATGCGACGTTTGAGATGGTTTTTCCCAATTTCCTCCTCAAACAAGAAACCATCACGGATATTGGACACACCATAAAGGAAAAAATAAGCCCCTAATACAAAGAGTTGAAAGACAGAATTTCCTGTAGAGGACAAAAGACTAGTCCCACCAAGAAAAACTAGTACGAGTCCATCTAGTAAGAGACGAAAACGAGGTCGAATTTTGTTTTTGCGGTAGAGAACATAGGTGACAAGGTTAATACTAGCATGAAAAATCTGATAAACTCCAATCACAAGAGCCAAAATATAAATCGGCACATCCGTCGCAAGATTGGAGCCAAGCAAATATCCCAGCACTAACAATTTAACCAGTGCAACTCCCAAGGTGTCCGTTGACTGACTTTTTTTGAAAATACGTAATACTAAATCTAAGACCGTTGCTATCCAAGCTAAAAACAGAACCAGTCGAATAACCTTTACTGGCAACCAAGTCCCCGTGACCATCAAGATGAGACCTAGCAGAACAAACAAGAACCCCTGAGCAAGTAATTTCTTACCTGTCAGACCTAAAGATAGAATTTTCGCCATATAAAAACCTTTCAACAATAAAAATTAAACACTCCGATTAAACTGACTAGTAAATAGCCAACACTACAAACAGCCTGTGCCAGCAACATATGGTGACTAGAAATGACTGTAGTAATGTCACCATCTTGTCTTATGCACTTCTAAAATTTGTTATATTGATTAGAAGCCAGAGCTTATAAAAACTAGCTAAACTCGAGAGATAGACACAATTGCGACGAAAAAATGTATAACCAATTCAACTTGTTAAGGTAAGAAAGCATTATTTCCAATCTATTAATTATTCATCTATTACCTATTATGACACAATATTCCCTATAGTTCAACTTTTTACTTGTTTTTATATTACACGGACTAAAAAGTTTTCAACAGTTGATTGCATTTGTTTTAATAAGTTTTAACCTTTCTTGGTTAGATAAAAAAAGAACCATACAGTTTAGAATCTGTATGGTTTTTGCCCCACTTTTGTCCCATTTTTAAATCATGACATTGAAAATACCTAAAATCACTTATATTTCAACTTTTTAATTACTTTCAAGATGATATAGTCTCCCAAATCCATGGGGGCATCTACATACAACAGGAAAAGCCTTGGAATCAAGGCTTTTTTGTGTAGTCTTAGCACTAAAAAACGATAGAAAAAACACCCCTTCTGAACTGCACCCCAAAAGTTAGACAGAAAAAACCTAACTTTTGTGGCGCAGTTCATTCGCGTCACATGAAGTTATTTAAGCATCTCCCTTTTTTTT
>NZ_KV794549.1:57883-102623 GCF_001808785.1 Streptococcus sp. HMSC077D04
TTTTTTTTATTACCATTTTCTGTTATAATAAATTGTACTTCTAAAATAGAAAGGTCTTAAGATGACAACTCTTATTAAACATAAACGTGTAGAATTTTCAGAACTTTTTATGACCTAGTTTTTGTTTTTGCAATTTCAAAAGTAACTACTTTAATTGACCATCTTCATAACGGTATTTTGACTTGGAATTCTTTCCTTGATTTTTTCATTGCTACTTTGTTTCTCATCGATTCCTGGATGATTCAAACCGATTATACCAATCGCTATGGAAAGAACTCTTTATTTAACATAGTAATCATGTTTATCAAAATGGGAATTTTACTCTTTATAGCCAATATGATTGGACCTGATTGGCAACAATATTTTCATTATCTCTGTTGGGCTATTGGTACATTAACCCTTACCTTATTTTTTCAATATTTGGTTGAATTTTTTAGAAAATCAACCGATGATGCTAATCGGGAAAGTATCAAAGGTTTTCTATGGATAACAGGTCTAGGAAGTTTAGGATTCTATCTAGCAGCTCTTCTTCCTATTTACCTTAGAGTCTATATCTTATTTGCTAGTATTCTGCTAACATTTATTATGCCAAGTATCTTGCTTAATAAAGATAAGCATTACCAGGTAAATCTCCCCCATTTAATCGAGCGTATCTCCCTTCTTGTCATTATTATGTTTGGAGAGATGATTACGGAGCTAGCTAACTTCTTTACAATCGAGAATTTCTCGATTTATTCGGTTCTTTATTTCATTATTATGATTTCTCTGTTCTTGTTTTATTTTGGTCAATTCGACCATGCTATTGATGAAAAATCTAATCAAAAGGGACTATTTCTAATTTACAGTCACTATCCTATTTTCATTGGACTTATGATGATGACTGTATCGATGAGTTTTCTTCAGAATCCTGAAGCTAATCGTCTCTTTGCAACCAGCTTCTCTTATATCGGATTTGGCCTCTTTCAAGCTGCTGTCCTAGTAAATGGGCCCTATAACAAACACTATCTTCGCTATTCGAAAAGTTACTACTGTGTCCAAGCGACACTCTATCTGGCTGCCTTTATTCTCTCTTTAATCTTTGCTTCTAATCCTATAATAGTAGTGAGTATAACAACCATTTTAGCTCTAGCTATAGCCATTCATTTTATTTATTTTTATATGACACAGAATAAAAAATATTCCAAATCTAACTGGGAGTTATTTTAATGAGTTTATAACATTAAAAAGCTTTGGGAACCAAGGCTTTTTTTCATTAATTTGTTTTTCCATTTTATCCTCCGATTTGAACTCGCACTGACATTTATTTATAACAAAACTATATATCTAGAATAGCATAATCATTAGGTATTATAGGTTTTCAAACCAAATACGAGTCATTCGTTTTTGCCCTACTTTTGCCACGTTTTTAAAGCCTGACATTGAAAACACCTAGAAGTATTTCCCTAAAATCAGCTATATTTCAACATTTTTGTTTATTTTCAATATGAAAAGTTCTTACAAATTCATGTAGGGGGCATCTAATACAACAGGAAAAGCCTTGAGTAAAGGCTTTTTTTCGTATCTGTTCTACTTTTGTTCTACCAATGGATAGTAAAGATATAATTTTGTAAACACCCTTTCCAAACAAATCTGATATGATGACACTCTTCAAAAAATTTTTTAAAATTTAAAACAAAAGTCTTGCTTTTCTTTTAATCCATGATATACTTGTTCTTGTACCTGATACAAGTTTATTAAGAGAGGGATTCAGATGGATACAAAATTCTCAGTTGCTTTGCATATCTTAACAATGATTAGTGAAAGCAAGGAAACCTTAAGTTCTCAAGCACTAGCTATTAGTGTTGGGACTAACGCTAGTTACATTCGAAAGGTGATTGCCTTATTGAAAAATGCAGATTTGATTCATTCACATCAAGGAAAAACAGGCTATCAACTCAGTAAGTCTCCAAAGAAAATGACTTTACTAGAGATCTACTATGCTACTCAAGAAATCAATCACATTAGTTTATTTCCTGTTCATCAAAATAGTAATCCCGATTGTCCCGTTGGAAAACATATCCAAAGAGCAGTTTCACCGCTTTTCGCTAGTGCCGAATCTCAATTAGAAAAGGAATTAGCAAATCAAACTTTAGAAGATGTCATTGACAATCTATATAAACAAGCTAAACAAGTCCGAAACTGATTTGATAACAAGTCAGTTTTTACTGGAAACAACATATACTTGTATTAGATACAAGTATATCTAATCGTATTAAAAAAGAAAAGAGAAAACACATGAAAGTTGCACAACATACTACTTATAACAAAAAGAATATCACACTAAACATCACAGAAATCGCTAAACCAAGTATTACAGACAAACAAGTCTTGGTGAAAGTCACCGCAGCCGGGGTTAATCCTCTCGATAACATGATCTCTCGTGGTGAGGTTAAGATGATTGTTCCTTACAAACTTCCTCAAACTGCAGGTAATGAGGTCGTTGGAATCGTTGAAAGCATTGGCAAGAAAGTTAACAACTTTCAGGTAGGAGATCGTGTCTTTGGCCGTCTGCCACTTGATCATATCGGAGCCTTTGCAGAATACGTAGCTGTCGATAGCCAAGCCTTAGCCAAGGTTTCAGACTATCTATCAGACGAGGAAGCTGCTGCTGTTCCTCTTACTGCCTTGACTATCATGCAGGCTCTTGACCTCATGGGCGCTCAAGCTGGGAAAACGATCTTTATTTCTGGTGGTACTGGAGGAGTTGGTGGAATGGCCATTCCGATTGCCAAAGCAAAAGGTTTGAAGGTCATTACCAACGGTTCTGGAGATAGCGCTGAGCGTGTATTGAGCCTAGGAGCAGATAGATTTATCGATTACAAAACAGAGGATTATACAAAAACTGTTAGCCAGGTGGATTATGTCCTCGATACTCTCGGTGGAGCTGAAACTGAAAAACAAATGTCTATCATGAAAAAAGGTGGTCATCTTGTTTCACTTCGTGCCATGCCAAACGGTGCCTTTGCCAAACGCATGAATCTGCCAAAATGGAAACAGATTATTCTTGGCTTAGCAGGTCACAAATTTGATAAGATGGCGGAAAAATATGGCGTCCGCTACCATTTTATCTTTGTAGAAAGCAATGGTGCTCAATTACAAGAGGTAGCTGACCTCTTTAGCAAATTAGAAATCAAACCCTCTATCGATACAGTTTATCCATTTGAAGAGGTAAATAACGCCTTAGACAAGGTAGCTAATGGTCGCGCACGTGGAAAAACAGTCCTCAGCTTTAAGAAATAAAAAGGAAAACACAATGTCATATATTACTACAAAAAATCAATACATCACAGTCGACGGGAACAAAATCGCTTATCGCGAACTCAGTAAAGGAAAATCAAAACTACCTCTTCTGATGCTGGTCCATTTGGCAGCAACCCTCGATAACTGGGATCCTAAACTCTTAGACCTGATTGCTGAAAAACACCATGTCATTGTAGTCGATCTTCCTGGTGTTGGAGCCAGTCAAGGCAAAGTTGCTTCGACGATTCCTGGAATGGCTAAGCAGACAATTGACTTTGTAAAAGTGCTTGGTTACGATAAAATCAATCTCCTTGGCCTTTCTATGGGGGAGGTATGATTGCCCAAGAAATCATCCGAATAAATCCTACTCTAGTCAATCGTTTAATCTTGGCTGGAACAGGACCTCGAGGCGGAAAAGAGGTCGATAAGGTCACAGGGAAAACTTTTAGTTTTATGTTTAAAGCTGGACTCGAGCGCATCGATCCTAAACGCTATATCTTCTATAATCATGATGAACAAGGGAAAATTGAAGCTTTGAAAGTCCTAGGACGAATGGGGATGAGAACAGAGGAATTTGCGGATAAAGACATGAACGTATCAGGATTCCTAACTCAACTCAAAGCTATCAAACGTTGGGGGAAAGATTCTCAAGACGACCTAAAATTTATCACCCAAGCAACCTTAATAGTCAATGGGGACAAGGATATGCAGGTTCCAACGGAAAATTCTTACGATATGCATGCAAAAATCGAAAATAGTAAGCTGATCATCTATCCAAATGCTGGCCACGGTTCGATCTTCCAATATGCAGACGAATTTTCAACAGAACTAATAGCTTTCTTGGAGGACTAATATGGTCAAAACGATTCTGATTACAGGTGCTACTGACGGTATCGGTAAACATTTGGCAAAGAAATTGGCCAGTGAAGGTCATCATGTTATCCTCCATGGTCGAAATCCTCAAAAACTTGAATTGGCGCTTCAAGAGGTTCGGGCAGTTTCCTTGAGAGGCAGAGTTTCTAACTACTTGGCAGATTTTTCCAAATTAGACGACGTTTATCGATTTGTGGAGGAAATCAAGCGAGACTTTCAAAGTATTGATGTCTTGTTTAACAATGCTGGCCTGTATGCTGGAAAAGAACGAAAAGCGAGTACTGAAAATGTCGAGTTGACCTTTATGGTATCTGTTCTGGTTCCCTATATATTAACAACAGAGCTAAGTCCCTTGTTAGAAAAAATGGCTGACGGCCGTGTTATCAATACTTCTTCCTATATGCATCATTTTGCCAATATCAAGGATTTAGACTTTGGATTTGAAACGAACTACAATCCAGGATTAGCCTACAATAATTCCAAACTTTACACTATTTGGATGACACGTTATCTGGCAAGAGACTTCTTTTTAAGAGATTCAAGCATCACCGTCAATTCTTACCATCCTGGCTTAATTTCAACAAACTTAGGAAATGATTCCAGTGATGAAAAGACGAAAAAGTCTCTCTTTGGACGCTTGATGAAGTCATTTTCCAAAAATCTAGACGAGGGAATCGAAACAGGCTACTATCTTACATTATCAGAAGAAATCACTGGTTTGACTGGCCACTATTTTGATGAGAAGAAAGTGAAATCTGTATCTGAAAAAGGCTATACTTTTGAGAAAGCTCGAGATTTAATTACTTACTGTAATGATAAAATTAAGTTGTTTCAAAATAAGTCCACAATATCTTAACTTTATTATGACTCGACTATCAAGAAAAAGATGATATCAAAACTTATCTATTTTCTATATCCTAAATAATTTGCCCTACTTTTGCCCCGTCTTGAAATAATCACATTTAAAATTACTACAAGTATCTGCTGAAAATCACTTATATTTCAACATTTTTGATTAGTTTCAATATGAAAATCCCATCCAATTTCAATCAGGGAGCATCTAAACAACAGGAAAAAGCCTTGATTCCAAGACTTTTTGCTTATGCTAAACCAAAACATAACAAGTTTTTTAGGATATTCTGAGTCTAATATAGATGAAATTCTTTTCATATAACAAAAACGCTATATAGCGTTCTTTTTGTTATTCTGAATTACTAGTCTAATCGAATAAACATCATGGCATTTAACAAAGATATGAGTGAGACCGTGTTTATATTATTTGAGTAGATCAGTCTCTTATTTTCAATCGGAGGAATAATAAAATTAGAAATGATGATATCATAAGGCGATTCTTCTAAAGATTCCTTTGATAATTCTAATTCAGTCCAAACTTCAAGTTCAAAATTGTTGCTGCAATAATAAGAAAGTGTCTCTGCAACGGATTTTGCATGATACTGATCAAAATTACTCATAACCAGAACCTTCAGCTTGGGCTGATTTTGTAGTAGATTAAGCACCAAATGTTTGGTATGAGTAATGAAGGTATAAGATAGATGATTTACCATCATTGAACTAGAACAAACCTCAAGAGTCTCTAAATAATGAGAAAGCTCTTTTTTTACATCTGAAACAAATTTAGGGAAAATATTTTGAAAATTCCTGATTGTATTCCCTTTTTGATCAAATAAAATAAACTCAGTGGACAACTCTTGACGATACAGATGTGCGGTATTATGCAGATGCCAAATCAGATTATCCTTATTCTCAATCTCAATCTGATACTTGACTGAAATCTGATCAATAGAATCACTCAATAGATGGTAAGATTTTTCAACATAGCTATCCTTTTTTACGCATTTCATAAAGAGACTTTCATCTATGAAAAACATTTTTTGAAAGTAAGACACAAATAATTGGCAAACAACTTCTTCATCTAAAGAGATATTGTATTCTAATTCAAAATTCTTAGCAACACCTTCTATTCCTTCTGCCTGCATTAAAAAATCCAAACTTTGATCGTTAAAAGAGTCTTTCTCTACTTCCATGAAATGACCAAACTTTATTCTATATAGGTTCGTAACTAGGAGCAACTTTAGCATTCTATGAGTTGACAAATTCATTGGAAAGCTTGTTTCCTTATAAACCAATTCTAACAATTGAGATAGGGGCTCTGATGAAAAATTTTCAAATGGCCATTCTAGGAAATAATATTTTTCTGAAAAATATTGTGCAAAAAAGTAACGAATATCTCTCTCATTTCCAATGATTTGAACAGGGGTCAGACTAATTTCAAATTGAAATTGCTTTTTAATCACTTTATTGATTTGGCTAATAATACGATAGAGCGAAGATGAACTGATATAAAATTCTTTACAAATACTTTCGGCTTGACAACCTTCATTAAAGAAGATGAATTCTAAAATCGAAAAATGAGTTGAATGTTTAAAGAAATGATGGTAAACCATTTCAATATCACTATCATCGGTATTAATAATGCGTATACCATTAGTAGAAGAATGAAAAATCAAGTCAGGAAAAGCAGATTTAACATGGGATAGATCATCTTTGACTGCACGTTCTGTACAATTTAATAACTCTGCTAGTTCAGAACGATGAAACCAACGTTTATGTTCAAATAATAATTCTAATAATTCTAATTGCCTATGACTTTTTTTAGATAATAAATCTCTCATGAATGTCTTTCTCTCTTTATAAATTATCGGATTAAACCTCTTGCAATTATACCACAAAGAATAGGTATAACATGCTGTAACGACTTTTACTAAGATCCTTTATTTCGTATAATAACACTACGGAGGCAATATATAAACAATTTTCTTATTTTACCGTCTATTGAGGGCGTGAATACAGAATCAAATTCAAGTCGAAAGATTATATTTTTAATTTTAAAAATTATATAATAGCAACAATCAAAAAAATAATGATTTCTTGATATTAAAATTATATAATAATCAAAATAATTGATTATTTTATATTAAAATTATATAATAGCGATAATCAAAGGAATTGATTTATTTTTTGATATTAAAATAGAAAAGGAGGGTAAGCAATATTGTGGTCAATCATTGCTGGAGGTCTTATTGGACTTGTAGCAGGTAGAATCACTAAAAAAGGTAGTTCTATGGGAATCGTCGCAAATGTAGTCGCTGGTTTAGTCGGGTCATCTGTAGGACAATCCCTTTTAGGTAGTTGGGGCCTATCCATCGCTGGAATGGCTTTGATCCCATCTATTGCAGGAGCAGCAATTGTTGTTACTGTAGTATCATTCTTTACAGGTAAAAAATAATTACTTGTAGTAATAAACTATTTTTAAATAGATTAGACGGGTAAAAATAGTTTAAATGTTAAATCGAAAGGATTGTATATGTCAAAAGCAAAGAAAATATGTTTCATTATTTTCTGTATTTTAATCTTGACAATTTTCCTTCCTGTTTTGATAGATTATCATCAAGTTAGTGATCTAGGCATTCAGCTATTTAGCTGGAGACAGAATCATTTCGTTGAATTTTATCTCTCTAGATATATATTCTGGGGGATAGTGGCTCTATCAACTTTAGTTTTGTTATCGATGTTAGTTGTGTTGTTTTATCCTAAACGTTATTTGGAAATTCAACTTGAAACTAAAAACGATACATTAAAATTAAAGAATTCGGCAATTGAAGGTTTTGTTAGAAGTTTGGTGAGTGATCATGGATTGATCAAGAACCCAACTGTTCATGTAAATTTACGAAAAAATAAATGTTTCGTTCATGTAGAAGGTAAAATTCTTCCTTCGGACAACATCGCTGACAGATGCCAAATAATTCAAAGTGAAATAACTAATGGATTGAAGCAGTTTTTTGGTATTGAGCGTCAGGTTAAACTAGAAGTTCTAGTAAAAGACTACCAGCCTAAACCAAAACCTCAAAACAAAAAGACTGTTAGTCGTGTGAAGTAAGGAAGTAAAAAATGGAATGGCTTAAACAATATCGATATCCAATAATCGCAGGTCTCATAGGCGTATTTCTCGCTTGTTTGATTATCTCCTTTGGCTTCTTCAAAACAATATTTGTATTGATTTTAGGAGCACTGGGAGTTGCAGCTGGATTATATATCGAAAAAAACTATATAGATAAATAAAAATTACTAATTTAATTAAAGGAGTTTCATATGTCAAACGAAAAAAACATTAACACTAACGTAGAAAAGAAAGATGCTACTGCTGTAGCTCACGAAATCAAAGGGGAACTTACTTACGAAGATAAAGTTATCCAAAAAATCATTGGTCTGTCACTAGAAAACGTTTCAGGTCTTTTGGGAATCGACGGTGGTTTCTTCTCAAATCTTAAAGAAAAAATCGTTAACAGCGATGACGTAACAAGTGGTGTTAACGTAGAAGTTGGTAAAACACAAGTCGCAGTTGACTTAAACATTATTGCTGAGTACCAAAAAAATGTTCCAGCTTTATATTCAGAAATCAGAGAAATCGTATCTTCAGAAGTTGCTAAAATGACTGACTTGGAAGTTGTTGAAATCAACGTAAACGTTGTCGACATCAAAACTAAAGAACAACATGAAGCAGACTCAGTAAGCCTTCAAGATCGCGTATCTGACGTTGCTGAATCAACAGGAGAATTCGCTTCAGAACAATTCGAAAAAGCTAAATCTGGTTTCTCAACTGTTCAAGAAAAAGTTAGCGAAGGTGTAGAAGCTGTTAAAGGTGCAGCAACTGGTGTAGTATCTCACGAAAAAACTCGTGTAAACTAAGATAAAATAAATATAACAGGAGAAATTATCATGTCAGTAGAAGAAAAATTAAATCAAGCTAAGGGTTCTATTAAAGAAGGTGTTGGTAAAGCCATCGGTGATGAAAAAATGGAAAAAGAAGGAACAGCTGAAAAAG
Source organism: Streptococcus sp. HMSC077D04 (assembly GCF_001808785.1). Taxonomy (GTDB): domain Bacteria; phylum Bacillota; class Bacilli; order Lactobacillales; family Streptococcaceae; genus Streptococcus; species Streptococcus mitis_BX. The sequence goes on from NZ_KV794549.1 coordinate 66,939, forward strand.
TTGTTTCTAAAGTAAAAGAAGTTGCTGAAGATGCCAAAGACGCTGTAGAAGGCGCTATCGATGGTGTTAAAAACATATTGAGTGGCGACAATAAATAAGGCTAAAAGTTACTTTATCTTTTTAGTAACATTAGTCAAAAGAGTCTGAGTCAAGATGATTCTCAGAAAACAAAAAGCTAGAGATTTCCAATTGCGGAACTCTAGCTTTTTAATTTTGCCTCTTTCTCTTATTATATTTCAGCAGGTTGTTGACCATGAGTACGAATCCCATGTCAATTCTCACTTTACGCTCACCTCTCAGCTGACATCTCTTATAACCAAGCAAACCTTTATCTGCCCAAAGACAGATTTCATATCAATCTTACGTTTAGCGAAAATTTGTCTACCCTTGGAAGATAAAAGTGCCTGATATTTTTTAGTTTTTAAACACTGGTAACGTTCATTTATATACAGTCCCTTTTGAGGGGCTGATTCAGGTTCATAATCGCAGTCAACGTTGATTTCAAGGCTGTTTGCTTCTATCTCCCCTTTTTCATGATGTATTTTCGTACAGGTGCTTCAACCATTTGAACGATTTCAAATCCTTCTTTTTGATAAAGGTGCTGGGCTGCTTGATTTGCCTCTAAGACATTTAGAGAAATATTATCTATGTCTTCATTCTCAAATGCCAAACTAACAAATTTCCTTAAAGCCTGCCTACCTAAGCCCTGCCCCTGTTTTTGGGGATTGATTAAAAAGCGTCCAATATGTAGATTTCTGTCTTCCAGTCTGATTTTCTGGATAAGGCCGACAAATTCTTGTCCATCAAAGATTGAAAAGCTTCCTTCCAAATCTTGCAAGACTTGAATTGTTAAGGGAAAAGGAATCATTGTTCCCATCCATTGTTCTTGAAAAGCTTGGCCAAGGGAGTTGGACCATTGGCATACGAGCTGAGCACTTTCTGTACTCACCTTTTCTTCAAAACGAATCGTCATCTTGACCTCACTATCTTATCTATATGTTCTCCATTATACTACTTCTTCCATTTTTTACGAATAGATAAGTATGATTGATTTTTATTTTTTTCTTGTCGGGAGCATTCTCGCTTCCTTTCTTGGTTTGGTCATTGACCGTTTTCCTGAGCAATCCATTATCCGACCAGCTAGTCACTGTGATTCTTGTCAGACTCGCTTGCGTCCCTTAGATTTGATTCCTATCCTCTCGCAGGTCTTCAATCGCTTTCGCTGTCGCTACTGCAAGGCTCACTATCCTGTCTGGTATGCCCTTTTTGAATTGGGCTTAGGACTCCTCTTTCTAGCTTGGTCTTGGGGCTGGCTTCCCGTGAGTCAAGTCATCCTAATCACTGCTGGCTTGACCTTGGGCATCTACGACTTTCGCCATCAGGAATATCCCTTACTGGTCTGGGTGACTTTCCACCTAATCCTCATGGCCTGCTCTGGCTGGAATCTTGTTATGTTCTTCTTTCTTGCCCTTGGAATCATGGCTCATTTTATCGATATCCGCATGGGTGCAGGGGATTTTCTCTTTCTAGCTTCTTGCGCTCTCGTCTTTAGTGTAACAGAGTTACTCATCTTGATTCAGTTTGCTTCGGCGACGGGGATTCTAGCCTTTCTCCTGCAAAAGAAAAAGGAAAGACTTCCTTTCGTGCCTTTCCTCTTACTTGCTGCTTGTATGATTATTTTTGGTAAGCTACTGCTTGTTTGATAAAGTCCTCAATCGGCTCTCCCTCGTGGAGAGCTTTTACAATTTTTGAACCGACGATAACGCCATCTGATACCGCATTGAAGCGTTCTACATCGGCTTGACTAGATACGCCAAAACCTGTCAAGACTGGGATATCGGCCACTTGATGCAATTGTGCCAAGTGCTTGTCCAAGTCTGCACGATAATTGCCTGACTTCCCTGTCACCCCATTGATGGCAACTGCATAGACGAATCCTTCTGCCCCTTCAATCAACTCTTTCTGACGCTCAATCCCTGTGGTCAAGCTTACTAAAGGAATCAAAGCAATGTCTGTATCTGCCAAAAATGGTTCTACAAAGTTGGCATGCTCATGAGGCAGGTCTGGAATAATCAAACCCTTAATCGCTGTATCTGCCAAATCTTTGACAAACTTCTCAACACCGTACTGAAAGAGGGGATTGAAGTAGGTCATAATGACCAGTGGAATCTCTGTTTCAATGGTTTTCAAGGTTTCAACCAAAGCCTGAGTAGACGTTCCGCGAGCTAGACTGCGTAAGCCTGCTTCTTCTATAACAGGCCCATCTGCAACAGGATCTGAAAAAGGAATGCCCACTTCAATAGCTGAAACACCCAAATCTTCTAAAAAGCGGATTGTTTCAGCGAGACCATCCAAACCTTTCTCGTGGTCTCCAGCCATGATATAGGGAACAAAAATTCCCTTTCCAGTTGCTTTAATAGTGTTCAATTTTTCTGTTAGTGTCTTAGGCATGAGCTTCTCCCTTCTTTGCTACATCTGCTTCCAAGCGGTCTTTGACTTGAACCACATCCTTGTCCCCACGACCTGATAGACAGACTATCATGGATTTGTCTGGACCGAGTTCTTTGGCCAATTTCACCGCAAAAGCAATAGCGTGGCTAGATTCCAAGGCTGGAATAATCCCTTCCACACGAGACAAGAGTTGGAATCCTTCCAAGGCTTCCTCGTCCGTCACAGGAACATAGCTAGCACGTTTGATATCGTGATAGTGAGAGTGTTCAGGACCGATACCAGGATAGTCCAAACCTGCTGAGATAGAGAAGGCTTCAAGAATTTGACCATGGGCATCTTGGAGCACATCCATGAGAGAACCGTGAAGAACACCAGGACGACCCTTGGTCAAGGTAGCTGCATGGTGCTCCGTATCCACACCAAGTCCAGCCGCTTCAGCTCCATACATAGCTACAGACTCATCTTCTACAAATGGATGGAAGAGACCGATAGCATTAGAACCACCACCAACACAGGCCACTAAAGCATCTGGCAGATCTTGACCTGTCATATCGCGATACTGTTGTTTAGCTTCTCGACCGATGACACTTTGGAAGTCACGAACGATTTTTGGAAATGGATGAGGTCCTAAGGCAGAGCCAAGGATATAGTGGGTATCATCGATATTAGCCACCCATGAACGAAGGGCTGCATTGACAGCATCCTTGAGCACGCGCGAACCATCTGTCACTGACTCAACCTTTGCTCCCAAAAGCTCCATACGGAAAACATTGAGGGCTTGGCGTTTGACATCTTCCTCACCCATGTAGATAGTACATTCCATGTTAAAGAGGGCTGCAGCAGTTGCAGTTGCCACACCGTGCTGACCAGCACCTGTTTCAGCGATAATTTTCTTTTTACCCATGCGTTTAGCCAGAAGAACTTGTCCCAAGGCATTGTTAATCTTGTGGGCCCCTGTATGGTTAAGGTCTTCACGTTTAAGATAAATCTTGGCTCCGCCGATATGCTGGGTCAAGTTTTTTGCGTAGTAAAGAGGAGTTTCACGCCCCACATACTGGCGCAAAAGTTGGTTTAATTCCTCTTGGAAACTTGGGTCTGCCTGACTTTCACGATAAGCCTTTTCCAACTCCAAAACTGCTGTCATCAATGTTTCTGGGACAAAACGTCCACCGAATTTTCCGTAAAATCCATCTTTATTTGGTTCTTGATATGCCATTCTTTACCCTCTCTATAAATCTTCTAATCTTTTCCTGATCTTTTTGTCCATCTGTCTCCACTCCGCTCGATACATCGACTGCATAGGGAGTAAAATGTTGAATTGCTTTTACGACATTGTCTTCATTAAGCCCACCTGCGATAAAGAAGGGCTGAGTTAATCCAGTCGTATCCAGTTGACCCCAATCAAAGGTCTGGCCACTCCCAGCCACAGGAGCATCAAAGAGTAGATAGTCTGCCTGAGAATTAGGCACATGCCCATTTCCATCCACCTGCACAGCCTGAATGCTGGCGCAAGGCAAATTCTCAAACACATCATCCTCCACCTGACCATGAACTTGAACCAAGTCCAAGCCAACTTTGTCAATCGCTTCTAGCAGTTCTGCCCGACTTGGTGAAACAAATACACCAACCTTTTTGACATCCGCAGGAATAAGCTTTGCCAGCTCAGCAGCCTGATCCAAGGTCACCTGTCTTTTACTAGGTGCAAAGACAAAACCGATGTAGTCTGCCCCTGCTGAAACGGCTGTTTCCACCGCTTCTTTGGTCGATAGTCCACAAATTTTAACCTTTGTCAATCTGCAACTCCTTGATTCTCTGGGCTACATCTTCTGCCTGCATAAGAGCTGTCCCTACTAAAATTCCGTTAAAGTATGGCGCTACTCGTTCCGCATCCTGCCCTGTGAAAATAGCAGATTCAGAAATGTAATAGCGTCCTTCCTTAAAGTGCTGGGACAAGTCTACACTGGTCTGCAAGTCGACCTCAAATGTGGTTAAATTGCGGTTATTGACCCCGATAATTTGAGCTCCAAGGCGGTGAGCTACCTCTAGTTCAGCTAGATTGTGAGTCTCCACTAAAACTTCCAGACCAAGTTCCGTCGCGTAGTCATAAAGTTCCTTGAGACGTTCTTCTGACAAGGTGGCCACAATGAGCAAGATGACTGTCGCACCGGCATTGCGAGCACGGATGATTTGCTTTTCATCGATAATAAAGTCCTTGTTGAGCGTTGGAATGTTTACCTGACTGGAAATCTCCCGTAGATAATCCAAATGTCCTTTAAAGAAAACTTCATCTGTCAGAACAGAAATCATCACTGCTCCATTTGCTTCATAAGTCTGGGCCTGTTGCACAATATCCACATCGAGATTGATATCTCCCAGACTAGGGCTAGCCTTCTTGACCTCAGCGATTACCTGTAAACGGTCTTGGTGTTGTTTTAGATAGTCAGCCAAGCGATAGGTCTGGCGCAGGGGCTGGATTTCCTCCAACTCCATCTGCTCGACCTCACGCGCCTTCTGCTCCAAGATTCGTGCTAAAAATTCCTGACTCATTTTTGGTACTCCTGCAACAGTCTAAGTTTTTCAAGGGCCTTGCCACTAGCAATCACTTGACGAGCCAAGGCAACTCCATCCTTGATACTAGCTACCTTACCATTAGCATAGAAACCAAGACCAGCATTTAAGACTGTAGTTTCCAAGAATGGACTTGGTTCATTTTTAAGAACGCTGAGCAAAATTTCTGCATTTTCCTGAGCATTGCCACCACGGATATCTTCGATAGCATAGCGCTCCATCCCTAAATCCTCTGGAGTAAAGCTTGATAAGGTGATTTCGCCATTTTCAAGAAGAGCTATATTGGTTGTTCCATTCAAACCAGCTTCATCCAATCCTTCTGGCCCAGCAACCACGATAGCACGTTTGCGACCCATATTTTTCAAAACTTGAGCTGTACTTTCCAGAAGTTCTGGACGACTAATTCCAAGAAGCTGTGTTTCCAAAGCCATTGGGTGAATCAAAGGACCAGTCAAGTTCATAATCGTTGGAATTCCTAGTTCCAAACGAGCTGGCATGATGTATTTCATTGCTGGGTGCATATTTTTTGCAAAGAGAAAGACGATTCCAGTTTTATCAAAGACCTTACCTAGTTCAGCTGGTTTGAGGTCTAGGTTGATACCCAATGCTTCGAGGACATCTGCAGAACCAGATTTAGAAGAAATCGAGCGGTTACCGTGTTTGGCCATGTGAACACCACCACCAGCCAAGACAAAGGCTGCAGTTGTGGAAATATTAAAACTGAAAGACTTGTCCCCACCTGTACCACAATTGTCCATGGCATCATGAATCTCAGTTGGAATGTGTTGGGCATGGCCTCTCATGACTTGGGCAATGGCTGTGCGCTCTTCAGGTGTTTCCCCCTTCATCTTAAGAGCCAAGAGAAGAGAAGCAATCTGCGCCTCTGTTACACGCCCAGTTACGATACGCTCGATGACATCCGTCATTTCCACACCTGATAAATTTTCAAATTTTGCTAGTTTTTCAATAATCTCTTTCATCCTAGTTTCCTCACTTTACAACCTTCTCGATAAAATTCCGAATAGAAGACAAGCCATCTGGCGTTCCAATGCTCTCTGGATGGTACTGGAAGCCATAAATCGGTAGGTTTTTATGTTGAATTCCCATAATGGCTTGGTCATCAGTCGAACGAGCTGTCACTTCAAATTCTTCTGGCATTTCCTCAATTAAAATACTGTGATAACGCATGACCGCACGGCCATCCTCGATACCTTGATACAAAACAGATGGCGCTTCAAAGTTGATATTACTCTGTTTCCCATGCATGACTTTTGGAGCCAAACCTAACTTACCACCAAAGACTTCTGCAATGGCTTGGTGACCCAAACAAATCCCAAGAATCGGTTTCTTGCCAGCAAAATCACGAATCATATCTTCCATCTTTCCAGCATCAACCGGCCAACCAGGACCTGGAGAAAAGACCAGACCATCTGCTTTTTCAGCTTCTTCATACAGCTTAGGATCATCATTTCTCAAGACCTGAACTTCTGCAAAATTCCCAATGTATTGGGCCAAGTTATAGGTAAAAGAATCATAGTTGTCAATCAATAAAATCATGGTCTTAGTTCTCCAATTCTAGTCATAGATTTTGCTTTGTTAATGGTTTCTTGATATTCGTTTTGGGCGATAGAGTCATAGACAATTCCTGCCCCAGCCTGCACATAGGCTGTTTGATTTTTGAGAATCATGGTTCGGATGGCAATGGCGAAGTCCATATCACCCGTCGCAGACAAGTAGCCGATTGCTCCTGCGTATACACCGCGTTTTTCCGTTTCCAGTTCATAGATCCGTCTCATAGCTCGAATCTTTGGTGCTCCTGAAACTGTTCCAGCAGGAAGTGTTGATTTTAAAGCATCCATGGCAGTGAGTTCTGGAAGCAAACGCCCCTTGACAACACTGGTCAAATGCATGACGTAGCGGAAGAGCTCCACTTCCATATACTTGGTAACTTGGACACTTGCCGTTTCAGAGATGCGACCAATATCGTTACGACCCAAGTCTACCAACATTCGATGCTCTGCTGTTTCCTTTTCATCCGAAAGCAGGTCTGTCGCTAAGGCCTTGTCCTCTTCATCCGTTGCTCCTCTTGGTCTCGTCCCTGCAATCGGATTGGTTGTCACGATGCCATTTTTAACTGAAACTAAACTTTCTGGACTGGCACCGATAATTTGATAATCACCAAAATCATAGAAATAAAGGTAATTAGATGGATTGGTCACGCGGAGATTTCTGTAGAAGTCAAAAGGATTTCCAGTAATCTCTGCTGAGAAGCGCTGACTGAGTACGCATTGGAACATGTCACCATTTCGAATCAAGTCACGAGCTGTTTCTACCATTTCCTCAAACTTCTGAGGAGCGATATGGGGGTTGAAGTCAAGTGGTGATAAATCCAAGTCTTCAAATTCATTTGCTGCAGGAATGCGTAATTCCTCAAGCACTTGGTTCAAGGCTTTTTCCAAGTCTTCTTGACTGCGCTCACTATAAAGCGCATCCTCGATGACATGGATTTTTTCCTTCTTGTGGTCAAAGACCATGTAGCTCTCATAGACAAAGAAATGCATGTCTGGCGTCCCAATTGTATCCTCAGGAATTTGACCAATTTCTTCATAGAGCGAAATCATATCGTAACCCACAAATCCAATGGCTCCTCCACCAAAAGGTAGTTCTGAATGGTGTTGGCTCTTATGAGTCACTTCATAAAGGAAATCCAAAGGATCACGATCAATCACTTGCCCATTTTGATAAAGAACTCCATTTTCAAACTTAATCTCAAAAACTGGATTATAGGCTAGGATAGAAAAACGAGCTGTTTCCTTGTCTCTCGGAATACTCTCTAAAATAACCTTGTGTTGCCCCTTTAGGCGCATATAAGCCAAGATTGGTGATAAGACATCTCCATGAATGATTCGTTCCATTGTAATTTCCCTTTCAGTTCCTTATTTTTAATTTTTTATCTTTTTCTATTTCCCTTAAATAGTGCGGACGGGAGGTAAAATTATCCAGTGGATGATTTTAGAAATCCATGAAATGAAAGACCTAATTTTTGAGCTCCTCGCTCATTCATTTCTAGGCTCAGGCTAAAATAGTTCCCCGAACTATTTTACTCTCAAAAATTCCGTCCTATAGAAGCATATTTGCTTCTATAGGATACTACTATGGCGGGAAATATCTTTTAAAAGCTCACTTCGTTCGCAAATTTTTTGTAGCAATCTATTTAATAATGAACAATAATTTAAAACTAAACAGCTGAACCTATAATAGACATATAAAAATCCCCACGCAAAATAACTTGCGTGAGGACGAAATTCGCGGTGCCACCTCAATTATAGGATTTCTCCTATCTCTCATTCCTGTCTCAGATACCTCCTGTAACAGGCTGTGCGATAAAGGGCACTCCCTTGAGAATTATGTTTTCTTCTCTCGTTTCAGATGGACCCAACCTTACAGCTTTCTCTGCTTGTTTCCAGCAACCACAAGCTCTCTGTGAGAGAAAGGACTGTAATTTTTCCATCTTTTATTTTTTAGCTTCTAGGTAGTCTGCAATCGCAGCTACGTCCTTGTCTCCACGACCAGAGACATTGATGATGATAATGTCGTCTTTACTTAGTTTCGGTGCACGTTTAACTGCTTCTGCGATGGCATGCGAACTTTCAATCGCTGGGATAATTCCTTCTGTCTTGCTGAGGAGGAGCAAGGCTTGAACAGCTTCTTCGTCTGTCGCAGCGACATATTCCACGCGACCTGAATCTTTAAAGTAAGCGTGTTCTGGGCCAACCCCTGGATAGTCCAAACCAGCTGAGATAGAGTAAACTGGAGCCAGCTCTCCATCTTCCTTAAAGACTGCATAGGTCTTCATACCGTCGACAATTCCGATACTACCTTTTGTCATAGTAGCTGCGTGCTTGTCTGTATCAAGTCCATGACCAGCAGCTTCGACCCCAACCAATTTGACTTCTTCATCAGCCACATACTGCGAAAAAGCACCGATAGCATTGGAACCACCACCTACACAGGCAATAACGTAATCTGGCAAGCGTCCTTCTTTTTCTAAGATTTGACGACGAGATTCTTCACTGATGATCTTTTGGAATTCATGAACAATTGTAGGATAAGGATGAGGGCCTACAGCAGATCCCAAAACGTAGAAGGCTTCAAGATCATTCATCCATGCTCCAAAGGCTGCATCAACTGCATCCTTAAGGGTACGAGTTCCAGTTTCAACTGCGTGAACAGTTGCTCCCATCATCTCCATCCGGAAGACATTGAGACGTTGACGCTCCACATCCTCTGCCCCCATGTAGACATCACAGGCCATACCAAACTTGGCTGCAGCTGCTGCTGTCGCAACACCATGTTGACCAGCTCCTGTTTCTGCGATCACTCGTTTTTTACCCATACGTTTGGCAAGAAGTATTTGTCCTAAAACGTTGTTGAGCTTGTGAGAACCAAGGTGGTTAAGGTCTTCACGTTTGAGATAAATCTTAGCTCCACCTAGGTGCTCTGTCAAACTTTCCGCAAAATAGAGCGGTGTTTCGCGACCTGAATAGTCCTTCAAGTAATGACGAAATTCTGCCAAAAACTCTGGATCATCCTTGTACTTATCAAATGTCACTTCCAACTCATCCAACAAAGCCTGAATCGGCTCCGGTACAAAACTACCACCAAATTGTCCGAAATAACCTTTAGTTGTCATAAAATTTTCCTCTTTCTGTATTGATTTCAAGATATGAAAAAGCCCACACACAGAAAATTACTCTGCGTGAGGGCGTTGGTAACGCGGTGCCACCTCAATTATAAAGGGACTATTCCCCTTTACATCTCTGCCTTGTCTAACAACAAGTTGCACTGTAAGGTGTGCGCACCGAATTTTCATTGTTTCAAATTCATTTTTAAAATCAGCCCACTTTCACTACTTCCAACCACCTGTTCACAATCACCACAGGCTCCCTGAAGATCAAAAATAGTTACTTTTCTGATTTGTTGAATTTATTTTAATACTTTGTTTTTTCTTTGTCAAGACTTTTTTACAATTTTTTTGATGAAGCTAGTACTTTTTCAGAAACTATTTTGAAAGTCTCAATGATATAGTCCACTTCTTCATCGCTTAGTTTAGTATGAAGAGGAAGCGTAATTTCATTTTCAAAGAAGGCATAGGCCTTAGGATAGTTCGCCATATCAAAGCCAAGATTCTTATAGGCTGTCAAGAGCGGAAGCGGTTTGTAGTGGACGTTACTTGCAATTCCTGCTTTTGCTAATTCTTGGATGATAAGATTGCGTCCTTCTAAGCTCGCTCCTTCTACATGGGTAATGTAAAGGTGACGTGAAGATTCGACAGTTTCAGTCTTGTGTGCCAAAGGATGGATGCGAGAACCTGCAAAACCACGATCATAGCGGTCCACGATGTCCTTACGACGTTGCAACAAACTTGGATAGCGGTCCAATTGTACCAAACCAAGTGAAGCCATGATATCGGTCATGTTGCACTTGTAGGCTGGTGTGACGATATCGTATTCCCATGACCCCAGTTGCATCTTGGCAAGGGCATCCTTAGTTTGCCCGTGAAGGGAAAGGATTTGGAATTCCTTGTACATCTCTTCGTCGTCAATCGCTGGATTGGCTTTCCAAGTCGCACTTCCTCCCTCAGCAGTTGTAAAATTCTTAACGGCATGGAATGAGAAGGATGTGAAGTCAGCGATAGAACCAGCCGGTTGACCCTTGTAAGTTGATCCCAAAGCGTGGGCACTATCAGAGACAATCACAATACGGTTAAAGGCCTTTTGCCACTTGCTTGAAGCGGTAAAGAGATCACGTTTTTTCTCCACAACTTGGAACAAACGGTCATAGTCGCAAACAATCCCCGCAAGTTCTACTGGGATAATCACTTTAGTTTTTTTAGTGATAGCTTGCTCCAGCAGGTCATAGTCCATCTCAAACGTATCTGCTTGGATATCCACCATGACAGGGGTTGCTCCTACGTGAGTGATGACACTACATGAAGCTGTATAGGTCATGGCTGGAACGATGACTTCATCACCAGGTCCCACTTCCAAAACGCGTAAAATCAACTCAAGAGCGGCAGTCGCAGAGTTAAGACAGACAGTCTTGGGCGTCTGTGTATATTGAGACAAGCGACGCTCTAGTTCTTTTGTCTTAGGACCTGTTGTGATCCAACCAGAACGCAGGGTATCCGCTACTTCAGCAATTTCTGCTTCCGTAATATCGGGTGGTGAAAATGGAATATTGTAATTTGGCATTGATTTGCTCCTTTTATCTGTACTCATTTTCTCATGACTACTTTATTTTAGCACTTCAAACACGGTTTGAAACATGATTTTGATGTCTCCAAGGAAACTAAACTCTCGGAGATAGGCGAGGTTATAGCGCATCTTTTCAGGAAGGACATGTTCGACATAGGCTTGGTCAACTGACAGACCTTTCTCCGTCATTTGACTGATGATGGTGTCCTCATCCTTATAGTTGATGCTGGCTGGAGAGGTAATCCCTGCTGGTAAAAGTAAGGTCGCCATCATTTCAGGGCTATACTGCTCTGTGTAGCGTGGCACTTCAGGTCGTGTACCGACAAAGGACATTTCGCCTTTAAGGACATTGACCAGCTGAGGCAGTTCGTCTAAACGGACACGGCGGATGAAATTGCCAACCTTGGTAATACGACTATCGTTAGCTGAAGTCACCAGACTTCCTTTTTTATCCGCATCCGTCACCATGGTACGGAACTTCCAAATCTTGAACCGACGGTTATACTGGGTCACGCGCTCTTGCTTGTAAATCACTGGTCCCTTGCTGTCCAACTTGATCCAAATGCTCAAGATGAGAAAGATGGGAGAGGTCAGAATCAGTAAGACCAAAGCTAGAACCCAGTCCAAACAACGCTTGAAAATCAGCGAACCCTTCCTTTTAGAGACAAGCTGGTAGTAAGACTCAACCTCGCTTGATTTCATTTCCACGGGCAAGTCTTCCCATTTCAGCATGCTGTTTCTCCTTTGTTTTTATTATACTATTTGTCAACATTTTTCATTATACCACAAAATGGAAAAGGCGGTGAAAGAAATCTGTAATTTGAAGGATTTCCTTCTTATGCTCAATGAAAATCAAAGAGTATTAGGACATGGCCCCCGCCTGCAAGCTATACATCTTGTGATAGGTTCCTCCCAAGGCCAAAAGTTCCTCATGGGTTCCGCTCTCGATAATGCGCCCCTTGTCCAAAACATAGATACAGTTGGCGTCTTGGATGGTAGAAAGACGATGGGCGATAGCAATGGTTGTCCGTCCCTGTCTCATCTTAGCCAGAGAAGCTTGAACCAGACTTTCTGTTTCAGAGTCAATATTAGCTGTCGCTTCATCCAAAATCAAGATTTTAGGCTGACTGGCGACTGTTCTGGCAAAGGCAAGAAGCTGACGCTGACCTGTTGAAAAACTGGAGCCACGCTCGGAAACAGGGGAATCATAACCCTGAGGAAGTTCTTGAATAAAGGAATCTGCATCCACGAAGGCTGCCGCAACCTGGACCTGCTCTTCACTGATATCTTGGTACATGGCGATATTGGACTTAATGGTCCCGTGATAGAGGAAGGGATCCTGCAAGACCAGACCGATGTTTTTTCTCAACTCTTCCTGACTGTAGTTCCTGATATCCACATCATCCAAGAGAACTCGCCCTGACTGGAATTCATAAAAGTGCATGAGGACATTGATAATCGAAGATTTCCCAGAACCTGTATGCCCCACAAAAGCAATGGTCTCACCCTTGTTAACGGAGAAGGAAATATCATCCAGAATCGGATGTTTTCCATCATAAGAGAAACATACATGTTCAAAACGAATATTGCCTTCTTGGATTTTGGCTTGCCCATCATTTTGAAGGGGCTCATAGGTCCTCTCATCAATCAAGGCAAAAACACGACCTGCAGACACCATGGAAGTTTGAAGAGTCGAAAAATTTTGCGTCACTTCAATCAGGGGATCAAAGAGACGATTGATATACTGGATAAAGGCATACATAGTTCCTGCCGTTATTCCCAGATAAAGTCCTCGATAGCCAAAATAGGCCATCAAGACTGCATAACCTAAGAGTTTCAGCAAACTCATGGCAGGGCGCAAAAAGAGGGCATCCAAGGCTACAGAACGGTTGGCATAGACCAAGTGTTCTTGGTTGATTTCATCAAATTCTGCCTGCAGGCGCTTCTCTTGATTAAAGGCCTGGATTATTCTGATTCCCTCGATGTTTTCAGCCAGCTTGCTATTGATATCTGATAAGAGACTTCTAGTTTTTTCAATGATTTTCACTGATTTTTTCCGATAAAGATTGACCAAAAGGAAAATCAAGGGGAGAAAGAGCAATACTAATGCTGTCAAACGAAAATCCAACACCAACATGGTATAAAGGGTTGTCAGAAAGATGAAAACTGCTGAGATAAAGCTAGATAAAATCCCCGAAAACATATCACTGATGGTCTCGGTATCATTGGTCAAACGAGAGACAATCGAGCCTGCTGGTGTCTTGTCAAAATAAGACATGCCCAATTTCTCCATATTGGCAAAGGCATCCCGACGAATATCCCTAACAATACTGTAGGACACGCGCGCAAAGAGAAGATTGCCGACATACTGGACCAGAGTTTGTAGGATATAAAGGCCATAGTAGACCAGCAAAACGGTCACAGCGAGTTGGTTGAGATTGCTGAGATACTGGTCAATAAAGTGGGAAGCCACAAGGGGAATGACACTTTTGATGACCGTCGTCGCTAGGAGAAAGCTGAGCGCCAAAAAGGTCAGGAGTCCATAGGGCTTGAGATAGGACATCAAGCGCTTCAATACAGCCCATTGTTCTTGTTTATTCTGCATCTTCTTCTCCTTTCATTTCCAATTGCTGAGACTGGTAGGTTTGCGCATACCAGCCATCCAGGGCTAGCAAGTCTTCGTGCGTGCCTCGTTCGATGATTTGGCCATTTTGTAGAACCAAGATCAGATCTGCATGGACGACTGCACTGAGGCGATGAGCCGTGATAATGGTTGTCTTGTACTTTCGTGTTTCCTTGAGGTTGTCGATAATCGCATACTCTGTCTTGGCATCCACGGCTGACAAGGAATCATCTAAAATCAAGATATCAGGGTCTAAAATCATAGCCCGACTCATGGCCAGACGCTGCTTTTGCCCACCAGAAAGACTGACTCCTTTTTCACCGATAACTGTATCAAATCCCTGAGGCATGTCTACAATATCTTGGTATACTTGAGCCAGCTTGGTCGCTTCCTCGACCGCTGAAAGGGGTAAGTTAGGATTGCAAAAGCGGATATTGTCTAAAATCGAAGTCGCAAAGAGAAACTGGTCCTGAGGAACATAGCCCATGAGACTGCGAAGGTCTGTCAGACAATAGTCACGAATATCGTGGCCATTCAGATAAATGGCTCCCTTATCCACATCGTATTCACGCAAGAGGAGCTTGATCAAGGACGTTTTCCCAGAGCCTGTCTGCCCGACTAAGCCCAGAGTTTGCCCTTTTCCCAAACTAAAGTGAACATTTGTCAGTGTTTCCTCATTTTCAAATGCAAAACTATCAACGGCATACTCCAAGGATCCGTTTTCAATTCCATCCAAAGGAAACTCAGGGTCTTTTACAGGTGATTCCTGAGACAAAAGTTCCTCAATCCGCTGGTAGGAAACCTTCCCACGCTGAGTGATATTAAAGAGGAAACCGATGGCCATGAGAGGCCAGACCAGCATATCCAAGTAGCTGATAAAGGTGACAAGATTTCCAACCGTGATTTGCTCTTTCTGAACCATCAAGGAGCCGACCAAGAGCGTTAAGACATAGGATGAACCAACAAACAAGAGAACCATGGGGTCAAAGAGACTATCGTATTTCATGGTTTGCAGGTTCTTTTGGAAGGTCAATTCATTGACTGCCTGAAAGGACTTCAACTCGTCCGCCTGATATCCGAAAGACTTGGTCACTTTGATACCTGATACAGACTCCTGTACCTTGTTATTGAGTTCGGAAAAGGTAGCTTGGGATTCACCAAAAGCCTTGTGGGTCTTTCTCCCTAGACGACTGGTCGCATAAGCCATGAAAGGTAAGGGTAAAATGGCAACTAGGGTCATTTGCCACGAAATGCTAAAGAGCATGGTCAACAAGGTCACTAAAGCTGTGATTGAGGCATCCACCGCTGACATAACCCCTCCCCCTGCCAGACGCGTTAAGGCATTGATATCGTTTGTTGCGTGTGCCATCAGGTCCCCCGTCCGATAAGTTTGATAAAAAGCTGGAGACATTTTTGTGAAATGCTCAAATAAGCGAGAGCGCATAATCTGTCCCAAACGGTAGGAAGTCCCAAGAATATACATACGCCAAACATAGCGCAGATAGTACATCCCAAAGGCTGCAAGAAGCAAGTAAAATAGGGCAAGAAGGAGGTCCTGCTGGGTTAATTGCCCCGATGTGATGGCATCAATGACCCTCCCCATAACCATTGGGGGAATGAGGTTGAGGACGGAAACCAAGACCAGAGCCACAATCCCGACTAAATAACGGCGTTTTTCTAACTTGAAAAACCACCAAAGTTTTTGAATAATGGACATAACATCCCTTTCTGATTGCAAATAGAAACCTGAGGCCAAGACCCCAGGTTTTTCTTATTCATAGGTTACAACTGTGACGGCACCCTTGTCATACTCAGCGATAAAGATATTGGCCACATTGTCATGTCCTTGTTTGCTTAGATTATCAAGCAGCCACTCTTCGCTACGGCCAATCGATTCCAAAACATCGACTTGGATCACACCGTCAGTCACAACTGGATACTTAGGATTTTCATCCCCCATTTGGACCACGATGAGTTGGCCATTTTGCTCCTGCACAGCGCATTTGACCTGTTTCATCTGGAAAATCCCTTGGCTACGAAGTTTGAGAGCAACTTCTGCTGCAGACAAACCAACTGAACGACAGGCTTCTGGGTCAATCTGCCCATTTTTGATAAGGAGAGTTGGTTTTCCATCAATCAAGCGTTTGACAAAACGAACATTGTTATTGAGCCACTTGAGGGTCAAGACCAAAATCGTCCACATCATCAAAATCACTGCATACTGGAGAATGCTGATAGAACTATTGTAAATCACCCCACCGATGATACCACCAAGAACATAGTTCTGAATTTGGTCTGTCGCAGAGTTAGGTGCTAGGTTCCCCTTTCCTGTCACATTGATAACAAAAACAAGCGAGAAGAGCCCCAAGGCCAGTTTGATTAAAATTTCCATATAATTGAGTGTCATTTGTTTACCTCCACCAATTCAATAGCGTCTGTTTGATGCAATTCTAATTTCTCTAAAAGATACTTGTCTGGTTGGCTCCCGTTCATGGCGCGGTAGAAATTTGGACCTACCTTGACAAGCGCTCCATCAGTGGCTGCAGAAGTATTGACATAAACTTCTGATTTATCCACTCCCAAGTCTTTGGAAACAACCTCTATGAAATGAAGGGAGGTTTGAAATTGGTTGTTAGAGGCTTGATTGGTCTGGTATTTTGAGATTGTCACCAAAAGCATGGCCACCAAGGTCAAGGCCAAAATCATGACCAATTCCCGAAACTTAGTCCCCTTTTTATCTCGATAGGCTTTAAAAGCAAAAAATCCTGTGATAGCTAGGAGAACAATCCCAAAGCCAATCATGATGCCATTTTGCTGACTGATTTGGCTAAGTACATAGTCATATGAGTAAAATTTCATTTATTTTCACTCCCTTTCATAAAATCATTCTTCATTATAAACGAAAGAGAGTGATTTTTCAAGCCATACGTTGGGGAAATAGACCTTTTTTTGGTATAATAAAATCTATAATCTGAATGAAAAAGGTAACTTTATGAAACTTATCTCATGGAATATTGATTCCCTCAATGCTGCCCTAACTAGTGACTCAGCTCGTGCCAAATTGTCCCAAGAAGTCCTACAAACCTTGGTCGCTGAAAATGCTGATATCATTGCTATCCAAGAAACCAAGCTTTCTGCCAAGGGTCCTACAAAGAAACACTTGGAAATTTTAGAAGAACTCTTCCCAGGCTACGCAAACACGTGGCGCTCTTCCCAAGAGCCTGCCCGTAAAGGCTATGCTGGTACTATGTTCCTTTATAAGAAAGAACTCACACCCACTGTTACTTTCCCAGAAATCGGTGCCCCTTCTACCATGGACTTGGAAGGCCGTATCATCACTCTAGAATTTGATAAATTTTTCGTGACCCAAGTTTACACACCAAACGCTGGAGATGGCCTCAAACGCTTGGAAGAACGCCAAGTCTGGGATGTCAAATATGCAGAGTACTTGGCTGAACTAGACAAAGACAAACCAGTCCTTGCAACAGGTGATTACAACGTAGCCCACAATGAAATCGACCTTGCAAATCCTGCTAGCAACCGTCGTTCACCTGGATTTACCGACGAGGAACGTGCTGGATTTACCAACCTTTTGGCAACTGGATTTACCGACACCTTCCGCCACATTCACGGTGATGTCCCAGAACGCTACACTTGGTGGGCACAACGCAGCAAGACTTCTAAAATCAACAATACAGGCTGGAGAATCGACTACTGGCTCACAAGTAACCGCATCGCTGACAAGGTCACTAAATCTGATATGATTGACTCCGGTGCGCGCCAAGACCATACACCGATTGTCTTGGAGATTGAACTCTAAGGAGAAAACGAATGGACTATCAAGCTGTCATTCCTGAATTTGTAGTATCTGACATCGAAAAATCACGCCACTTCTACTGCGACCTGCTAGGATTCTCTGTCGAATACGAGCGTCCAGAGGAGAAATTTCTCTTCCTCTCGCTTGAAGACTGCCAACTTATGCTAGAAGAAGGCAGCACAGAAGAATTAGCCCAACTAACCTATCCTTTCGGGCGCGGAGTCAATATCTCCTTTGGCATAAAGGATGTTCCTCGACTCTATCAGAAAGTAATCGAGTCTAACTATCCTATTCATCGTCCTTTGACTAAAAGAGAATTTCGAGTGGGAGATAGCTTTATATATCCCCATGAATTTGCGATTTTGGATCCTGATGGTTATTTTTTAAGATTTAGTGAGTAGAATAATAGAATCCTACAATACTGTATCTCGTTGTAGGTTTCTTTTTTGTTCGTTTTTTTCATTAAAACACTAACAAAACATTTGATTTATAAAGTTATTTAGTGTAAAATAAAAACATTGGCTCAAGCCTATTTAAAATTGAATATCATTTTACTTGTTTATGTCGTGAATTGGCACGACGTTTCTACAAGGTGCCGGAACACCTAACAATAAGTAAGTCAGAAGTGAGGTATGGTCGTTTTTGCCATGCCTATTTTGGGGACTTACTTAGAGATTAAGTAAGTCCTTTTTGAATATTTTTAATATTTCCCTTAATTAGTGCGGACGGGAGCAACTTCCTTCGGAATTTCATCCCTAATTTTTGAGCCAAAAGTCTCAAAAATCCCGTCATAGACAATAAAAAGCTTATTGTCTATGATACCACTACAACGGGAAATATTTGATAAGACTCGCTTCGCTCGTACTAGTTTTATCAAATATATAGTACTAGCAAATTGGATCACTATAGAAACATTTAACCAACAAGTAAACTGGCTTTTAGACTTTAGGAGGTCTTATGAAATTATTAGAAGAGCGCATCCTCAAGGATGGGCATATCTTGGGTGATAACATCCTCAAGGTGGATTCCTTTTTAACCCACCAAGTTGACTTTAACTTGATGCGAGAGATTGGTAAGGTTTTTGCGGAAAAATTTGCTTCTGCTGGTATTACCAAAGTCGTGACCATTGAAGCGTCAGGTATTGCCCCAGCCATTTTTACAGCTGAAGCCTTAAACGTTCCCATGATTTTCGCTAAAAAAGCTAAAAACATCACTATGAACGAAGGAATCTTAACTGCCGAAGTTTACTCCTTTACCAAGCAAGTGACCAGTACCGTTTCTATCGCTGGAAAATTCCTCTCACCAGAGGACAAGGTATTGATTATCGACGATTTCCTTGCTAATGGCCAAGCTGCCAAAGGCTTGATTCAAATCATCGAACAAGCTGGTGCCACAGTCGAAGCTATCGGTATCGTGATTGAAAAATCTTTCCAAGATGGCCGTGATTTGCTTGAAAAAGCAGGCTACCCTGTTCTATCACTCGCTCGTTTGGATCGTTTTGAAAATGGTCAAGTCGTATTTAAGGAGGCAGATCTCTAATGCAAACTCAAGAAAAACATTCGCAAGCAGCCGTTCTTGGCTTGCAACACTTACTAGCCATGTACTCAGGATCCATCCTGGTTCCTATCATGATTGCGACAGCCCTTGGCTATTCAACTGAGCAGTTAACCTACCTGATTTCCACAGATATCTTCATGTGTGGGGTGGCAACCTTCCTCCAACTCCAACTCAACAAATACTTTGGGATTGGACTCCCAGTCGTTCTTGGAGTTGCCTTCCAATCAGTCGCTCCCTTGATTATGATTGGGCAAAGCCATGGTAGTGGCGCTATGTTTGGTGCCCTTATCGCATCAGGGATTTACGTGGTTCTTGTTTCAGGCATCTTCTCAAAAGTTGCCAATCTCTTCCCATCTATCGTAACAGGCTCTGTTATTACCACTATTGGTTTAACCTTGATTCCTGTTGCTATTGGAAATATGGGAAATAACGTTCCAGAACCAACTGGTCAAAGTCTCTTGCTTGCAGCTATCACTGTTCTGATTATCCTCTTGATCAACATCTTTACCAAAGGATTTATCAAGTCTATCTCTATTTTGATTGGTTTGGTTGTTGGAACTGCCATTGCTGCTAGCATGGGCTTGGTTGATTTCTCTCCTGTTGCGGCAGCACCACTTGTCCATGTCCCAACTCCACTCTACTTTGGGATGCCAACCTTTGAAATCTCATCTATTGTCATGATGTGTATCATCGCAACGGTGTCTATGGTTGAGTCTACTGGTGTTTATCTAGCCTTGTCTGATATCACAAAGGATCCAATCGACAGCACGCGCCTTCGCAACGGTTACCGCGCAGAAGGTTTGGCCGTACTTCTCGGAGGAATCTTCAATACCTTCCCTTACACAGGATTTTCACAAAACGTTGGTTTGGTTAAATTGTCAGGCATCAAGAAACGCCTGCCAATCTACTATGCAGCTGGTTTCCTGGTTCTCCTTGGACTGCTTCCTAAGTTTGGCGCCCTTGCCCAAATCATTCCAAGTCCTGTCCTCGGTGGTGCCATGCTGGTGATGTTTGGTTTTGTATCCATTCAAGGGATGCAAATCCTCGCCCGCGTTGACTTTGCTAACAATGAACATAACTTCCTTATCGCAGCAGTATCCATCGCTGCAGGTGTCGGACTCAACAACAGTAATCTCTTTGTCAGCATGCCGACAGCCTTCCAAATGTTCTTCTCAAACGGAATCGTCGTAGCCAGCCTACTCGCCATTGTCCTCAATGCCGTATTAAATCATAAAAAGAAATAAGAAAAAGAGGTGTGAACCTCTTTTTTGTTTATCACAAGTTGATTATAAATATAATCAATCCCAATTCCCATCTAATATTTCTTTTATAAACTTCTTAGGCATCCAAAAGGAGTGTTTTGTAATCCTACGCCCATCTGGAAGTTCATCCGTATCAGATAGTGAGCCTTTCCCAACAAATTTTCCTTTTTCAATTTCATAATAAGCATTGGTAGCATGTAATTTCGTAAATAGGATTCTATTTATCTTACTTTGAGGGAAATTAGTTGAAACTTTATTACCATTTTGAGTTAATTTAACTCCGTCAGAAATAATTTGTCTAGTTTCCTGCCACACTCTTTGGATTTCTTCTAATTGTCTATCCTGAAATCCCCAAAATTTGATAGAATCTAATACAAATAGCTTAGGTTCAATTTCCTTAAAAATAACGAAGAGGAATCGTTTATTATAAATTTCATTATAAACATGTGACGATTCCCAACAATCTGTTGCTGCTAGTTCTTTAAAACAATAAGTTTTAAATGGAGAGTCTTCCTTAGGTAAATTGTTCTTATCTACTCGAATAACTCTCAAATTCATGTTTGCTTTCTGAAATTCTTTAGTCTTATCTAAATCCCCTGTTAATCCTAAAATTTTTCTAATCAGAGTACTATTCTTACCTTTGGCTTTTGGATTCACTTCAAATCTATTATATAACTCTTGTTCAGAGAAACCTTTATAGGAGAGAATCTTCTCTGCAATAACCTCAGTAAATGATTTTTTCTCACCCCTGAAATTAGCCAGAACACTCTCTTGATCTGATTGGTTAAAGATTTTATGATTAATCAGATAGGTCATATAACTTGATTTTAATTCCCAAGCTCTTTGTTTTGCTAATTCATGACTAAAAGGTTGTTGTCTTAAATCCTTTCCTTTACCTGCTCCTTTTGTACAAGTTGATAAATAGTTTCCATCTGATTCTGATAATTCATGTGCCCTTCCATTTTTAATTTTATCTGTAATCTTCTGATAGTCTTCAAGGATGACTGCCATATCCTCCTCAAACCATTCATATAAAAATATTTTTTCAATGACATAGTCCTTCATTGTTTGATTAGGAATTAAGCCATTGTAAAACAATAACAAAATCTTTGCACATTTTTTCCATAAATGAGTGGAGTAAAAATCCTCTAAATTTTCCTCCATATAGTTTAGTATTGTCAATACAAGTCGTTCTTTGGCACTAAGTGTCCCATTTTTGTTTATCTTAAAAGGAGTAACTTTTAATTCTACACCTATTTTTTCAAAGTCAGCTTCCGAGTCACTATTTGGCTGATAACCATAGAAATATTTTTCAATATAATTTCCATACTGCCCTTTTGACTTCATACTAATTGCTTTATCTTGTACCTCAGAGACTACTCTATCATTATAATCGTCATATGATTTATAAAGAGAACGATTATACTCTTCCATAACATCGGAAAATTTTCTATTTAATAATTTGTGAGAATATTCAATAACACTATCGATATCTTCATCGTTATAGTT
This sequence comes from Streptococcus sp. HMSC077D04, assembly GCF_001808785.1. GTDB lineage: Bacteria > Bacillota > Bacilli > Lactobacillales > Streptococcaceae > Streptococcus > Streptococcus mitis_BX. The sequence continues at coordinate 88,983 of NZ_KV794549.1, forward strand.
AAATAAGTTTTGATTCATTTTCTTCTCCTATCTTTTATATTATATCAAATTAAACTAAAGCAAACATTAATACTTGATCAATCATTGAAAATAGTATATAATGGATTAAACTGTAAAAAAATGAAGGAGAAAAGATGAAAGTTCTCGAACTATTTGCTGGAGTTGGCGGTTTTCGGATAGGATTAGAAAATGCCGATAAGCAACTCTTTAAAACAAAATGGGCAAACCAATGGGAACCATCTCGTAAATCTCAAGACGCATTTGAGGTCTATGATTATCACTTCCCCAATAGCGAAAACATCAATATTAGTATCTCTGATATAACAGACGAACAATTTTCCAAAATGGATGCCGATATGATTGTCGGTGGTTTTCCTTGCCAAGATTACTCTGTTGCGCGTAGCAAGAAAAATGAGAAAGGTATTGAAGGAAAAAAAGGAGTTTTATTTTGGGAAATCATTAGAGCAACGGAAATCATTAAACCCAAATACTTAATTCTGGAAAATGTGGATAGACTTTTAAAAGCGCCCTCAAAACAGAGAGGACGTGATTTTGCAATCATGCTAACAGCTTTTAATAATCTTGGATATTCTGTAGAGTGGAGAGTTATTAATGCTGCTGAGTATGGAAGAAGCCAACGAAGACGTCGTGTATTCTTTTTCGTATATCGAAATGATACAGTCTTTGCCCAAAAAAATGACAATCTTTACGAAAAAAATGAAGAAATCTTTGAAGATAATAGGTATGATGACTATATTTTCAATCAAGGTCTATTTGCAAAACAATTTCCTATTAAACCTATAGCAGTTAAAAATCGTCATGTGTTTTATGAGTTACCAAATGATATAGTTGAAGTTTCAGATACTTTTACTGGTACTGTTTGGAATACAGGAATTATGAGACATGGAAAATACTATTCTATTGATACAGAACCTAACTACAATGGTAATCCGATTACTCTAGGAGAAATTCTTCAAGATGAGTCTGAAGTACCTGAAAAATATTTTTTAACTGATCAGTCAAAATTGGAAAAATTTCAATATCTTAGAGGACCTAAGAAAATTGAACGGACATCCTCTGACGGACATCAATACATCTATTCAGAAGGAGGAATGTCCCCTTATGATGATTTAAACCTTCCTGGACGAACAATGCTTACATCCGAAGGAACGGTTAATCGTTCTACACATTTATTATTTGTAAATAATAAATATAGATTAATTACCCCCATTGAAGCTGAACGACTTCAGGATTTCCCAGATGATTGGACAGCTAAAAAGAAATTATCTGATGGTTCTATTGTAGAGGTATCTGATAAGATGAGAATGTTTTTTATGGGAAATGCTTTAGTTACTGAGATTGTAAAACAAATTGCTAATTTTATTAAAGAAATTGATTGATTTATCTGAAACAAAAAAGAGGTGCGAGCCTCTTTTTTGTTTATCTATATCCTTACCTGTCTGTCTTCTGACCTTTGGCCTGTGACAAACATGGTAAAGGTTGCTTTACAGACATTTCTGCCTTCTTGATTGGTAATATCCACATCCACCACACAGGTTGTGCGACCTTGATGGACGCATTCTCCTTTAATGGTCAACACGTCATCGAGTTTTCCTGCCTTGAGGTAGTTGATAGAGGATTGGAGTGTCACCCCATCAAGCCCCAGCGAGATAACCACCAAACCACTAATCTGGTCACAAAGGGTAAAAAGATAGCCACCATGGGCATTGCCATAGTAGTTGAGCGACGAGTCCACTACTTTGGTCGTCACCACAACGTGACCATCTCTCATTTGTTCAATTTCGTAATTTTCAAAGGCAGATATAGCGTCAAAATGAAAATCTTTCATCGTTTCCTCCTGATAGTTCAAACGACACTATGATACTACTTTTTATAGGACTGTGCAAGGAGAAAGCTCCTAGTCTGGCAAAATTCCGACCTGCTCTACAAAGCGCATAAAGGCTGCCTGTCCTTGTTCTGTCTGCTTGTAAACTCCTGCATCCTCAAGCACACGAGCAAAGATAGCCCCCACAGAGTCCTTGACAATTTCAAGGGATTTTTCTTTATCCGCTAGGTCTGGATATTTGGCTTTGAGCTGGTCTGCCCATTTCTGATGATAATCGGCAACTGTAACAACTTCTCCTACAAGATAGCTAGCGACTTGCTCTACTTCTGCTTTCAGACGTGGTGGCAAGATTGCCAAACCCATGACCTCAATCAAGCCGATATTTTCCTTCTTGATATGTTGGACATCCTTGTGAGGATGATAGATGCCATCAGGATGTTCTGCAGAAGTCTGATTGTCCCGCAAGACCAAGTCAAACTCAAACTGTCCATTGCGTTTACGGGCAATCGGTGTAATGGTGTGGTGTGGTGTTCCATCAGTCTCTGCTAAAATCTGCACTGTAGGGTCTGAATATTGGCGCCATTCCTGCAAAATCTTATCAGCCAAGTTGATCAAATCCTCTGTGGAATCCGAAATCAAACGCAACACTGACATGGGCCACTTGACAATTCCAGCCTTGACCTGCTCAAAACCAGTAAAAGAGAAAGTCTTTTGCAAGGGAGCCAATTCCATAGGAAATACGTGACGGCCTCCCTGATAGTGGTCATGAGTTAGAATAGAGCCTCCCACAATCGGCAAGTCGGCATTAGATCCAGCAAAGTATCCTGGAAACTGCTCTACGATAGCTAGCAGACGCTCAAAACTCTGACGACTGATAGCCATGGGACGATGCTGGCCATCTAAGAAAATACAGTGCTCGTTAAAGTAAGCATAGGGCGAATACTGGAAGCCCCACTCCTGACCAGCCATTTCAAAACGGATAATACGGTGGTTGCTACGGGCTGGGTGGTTGACTCGACCATGGTAGCCCTCATTCTCTAGACAAAGCTGACACTGAGGATAATTACTAGCTTGCACCAACTTGGCTGCCGCAATCTCTTTCGGATCCTTTTCAGGCTTAGAGAGGTTGATGGTAATTTCAAGTTCACCGTAATCAGATGGAACACGATAAGCGATATTTTTAGCAATGGCCTTGAGTTTTATGTAGTCATTTTTCTGACTGAGTTGGTAAAAATCCTCTATCGCTTGCTCAGGAGAGTGGGCATAGGTTTCCCAAAAGTCACGATTGATCTGACTCGGACAAGGAGTCACCAAGTCCATTAGTTCAGCACCAAGGATTTCACGCGCAGTCTGACTATCCTCAATCGTCTCTAATCGAACGGCTTCCTCAACCAGCTGGTCCTTGAGGTCAATCAATTTATCCAGATTGGTCTCAACTTCCAAAACACCGTCTCCCACTCGTGCCAAGACACGATTGGTCAGGTAGATTCGATCCATTTCCTCAAATGAACTTTCAGAAATGACATGTGTTACAAATTTATCTACTAAGGTCACCATAAAGCCTCCTTTTGACTAGTCAAGGACGCGAGTGCCACCTGCAACTTCAGCGATATAGAAACTTGGAGCGTATCCAACTACTTCCTCGTAGTGTTTGCCTACAGCTTCCTTAAAGGCATCAACAGCATCTTTTTGCACCAAGGCAATGGCACATCCGCCAAAACCTGCCCCTGTCATACGAGCACCGAGAACACCTTCTTGTGCCCAAGCTGTGTGAACAAGGGTATCCAATTCCAAACCAGTTACTTCATAGTCATGCTCTAGGGAAACGTGTGACGCATTCATCAAACGACCAAATGTTTCCAAATCTCCTGCTTGAAGGGCTACTTGAGCTTTGAGGGTACGTTGGTTTTCAAGCACAGCATGGCGAGCACGTTTCAAACGATTTTCATCTTTAATCAGATAGCTATATTGGTCAAAGGCCCACTCATCCAATTCACCCAAGGTCTGAATATCTAAGGATGCTTGCAATTCTTCCACTGCTTTTTCACACTCAGCACGGCGTTCATTGTATTTAGAGTCTGCCAATTCGCGACGTTTGTTGGTGTTCATGATGACAACAACATTGTCTTTCAAATCAAGTGGCACCAAGTCGTATTCTAGAGTATTAGTATCTAGGTAAATAGCACGTTGGTCAGCTCCCATACCGATAGCAAACTGGTCCATGATACCAGAGTTGACTCCGATAAAGTTGTTTTCTGTTTGTTTTCCGATTTTAACCAAATCGAGACGGTCTAATTTTAAGTCAAAGAGATGCTCAGCCACGACCCCTGTCAAGAGTTCAAGGGAAGCTGAAGAAGATAAGCCAGCACCATTTGGGATATTCCCATAAACATAAAAATCAAAACCTTTGTCAATCACGTGCCCAACTTCTTGCAAGAAATGAAGGACACCTTTTGGATAGTTGGTCCAGTTATGCTCTTTTTCAAACTTGAGGTCAGCTAGAGGAACTTCGATAATGCCCTTGCCCTCAAAATTAGCTGAGTAGAAACGTAAAACTTGGTCGTCACGCTTACGAGCTGCACCGTAAGTTCCCAAGGAAATAGCAGCAGGAAAAACGTGCCCACCGTTGTAGTCTGTGTGCTCACCAATCAAATTGATACGACCTGGTGAAAAGAATGTTTGGTCTGCTTCTTGACCAAAAACAGCAAGAAAATCTTTGCGAAGGGCTTCAGCAGTAAGATGTTGTGTCATATGAATTCTCCTTTTACTGTCCGTTAAGTCACCTTAACGTGTAATCGTTTTCTTCTATTGTATCCAAGGGACTTCCCAAGGTCAATCCTTTTTACTAAAATTTTACTAAACTATCAGTAAAATACAGAAAAATATGATATACTAACCTAAAAGAAGGAGGATTTATGGCTACCTTAAAAGACATTGCACAACTAGCTTCTGTCTCTATCGCGACCGTATCCCGTGTCCTTAATCGCGACCAGAGTCTATCTGTTACAGAAGAAACCAGACACCGTATTTTAACTGTTGCTGAAGAGCTGGGCTACACCAAGCACCTCAAGACAGGCGAGTCCCACAAGCCCAAGCAAAAGATTGCCATTATCCAATGGGTCAGCGAACAAGGGGAGCTAGACGATCTCTACTACTACCAGATTCGCCTAGGCATAGAAAAAAGAGCCCAAGAACTGGACTATGATATTTTACGCTATTTTAATGACCATCCTTTTACACTGAGCGAGGAAGTCATCGGGATTCTCTGCATCGGAAAGTTTAGTCGAGCTCAGATCTCTGCCTTTGAAGAATACCAAAAGCCTCTTGTCTTTCTAGACAGTGATACTCTTTCACTAGGACATACCTGCATTATCACGGACTTTTACACTGCCATGAAACAGGTTGTCGATTATTTCCTCAGTCAAGGGATGGACCGTATCGGGATTCTAACAGGGCTTGAGGAAACAACAGACCAAGAAGAAATCATTGAGGATAAGCGGCTGGAAAATTTCAGAAACTACAGTCAAACAAAAGGAATCTATCATGATGAACTGGTCTTTCAAGGAAGCTTTACTGCCCAGTCTGGCTATGACTTAATGAAGGAGGCTATTCAGAACTTAGGAGACCAACTCCCACCAGCCTTTTTCGCAGCTAGCGATAGTTTAGCCATCGGTGCCCTCCGTGCGCTCCAAGAAGCTGGAATCAGCCTACCAGACCGCGTCAGCCTCATTTCCTTTAACGACACTAGTCTGACCAAGCAAGTCTATCCTCCCCTCTCCAGCATCACCGTCTATACCGAAGAAATGGGCAGAGCAGGCATGGATATTCTTAATAAGGAAGTACTCCACGGTCGCAAAATCCCTAGCCTAACCATGTTGGGAACCAGACTGACTCTGAGAGAAAGTACAAGGAATGAATAGGATAACAAAACGACCTCTAGCGAGGTCGCTTTTCTAATGATGATGCCCATGCTTCTGCTCTAATTCTCTCACCCTCCGCTTATGTTGCGCATGATTGCTTTGACTGGTGTCCACTTCGATAGTAATATTCTGCACACCTCTTTCTTCTAAGAGCTGACGTACTTGATTCTTTGTTTCCGTCATCTCCTCCCAATCCTCTAAACAGATATGGATAATAGCATTATTTTCTAGACCATCCATGGACCAAATGCTAAGTTGATTGACACTTTTGACATTGGTCAGAGCCTCCAAATCCTTCTCCAAATCACCTGTCTCTAGTCCTTCTGGCACAGCATCCAGGAAAATCTTGAGTGCGCTCCAAAATCGAGGAATAGCTTTTGTTAGAATGAAGATGGAAATGACAAGCGATAAGAGCGGATCAAGGATATACCAATCTGTAAATCGGAGGATAATCGCCATTAGAATGACAGCCAACCAACCTAGAGTATCTTCCAAAAAGTGCAGGCTCAGAATTGACTCGTTCTTTGTCTTTCCCTTACGAACTACTAGACTAGCTAGCACATTGATACTGACTGCAATGATTCCTAGCCAGAGGACGCCTTCGTCATTAACGGGCTGTGGATTCAAAAGTTTAGTTATATTTTCCAAGATCACTAGAATGGATCCTGTGATAAGAATCACAGCAGTCACTAGGGCCCCTAAAAGACTAAATCGCTTGTAACCCAAGGTGTATTGCCTATCTTCTTCTCTATTTGAGATTGTTTCTAAAAAGGCCGATATGCCGATTGCTATAGCATCTCCCAAGTCATGGATAGAATCAGCAAGAACAGCACTTGAACCGAAGATTCCTCCTGCGATAAACTCAACAATAGCATAGCTTAAATTTAAGAAAAAAGCTACCCAAACAGTATATTTTGCCTTCATCTTTCTCATTCCTTTGTTATAATAGATTTATGAATACCTTGTTCATTATCATTATCCACTAAAACTCAAAGAAAGGATAGAAGCAAAACGTCAGCTTTATTCATTTCTGAACAATTTGCCTCAAGTGTCCATATGACTACCATTGACCGCCGTATCAGCAAAACAAAAAAAGCCATCTATCAAGCTTTTCTACAACTTTTAAACGATAAGGGTTACGAAGCCACTACAGTTCAGGATATCATTGATCTCGCAGATGTGGGACGATCCACCTTTTACTGTCACTATGAGAGTAAGGAACTACTTCTGGACGCGATTTGCCGCCACCTCTTCCATCATCTCTTTGAAAGAGAGCAACCCATTTCAACTGAGGACTACCTCGCCCACCTCTTTCTCCATTTTCAGAAAAACCAAGACCATATCACCAGTTTACTATTCTCCAAGAATGACTACTTCCTCCGTCAACTCCGGAGAGAGCTGGAGCACCACGTCTATCCCATGCTAACTGATGAGTTTAAAGAAGCACACCCAAGTCTGCCTGCTTCTTACCTCCAACACTTAGTCGTGTCCAACTTTATCGAGACATTGACCTGGTGGCTCAAAAAAGGACAAGACTTTACAGACCAAGAAGTTGTGCAGTTTTATCTAGACCTTCTCATTCCTAAAAATTGAATACAGATTAAAGCTCGGTTGCCTTATTTCTAGGCTACTGAGTTTTTTATCTTTTCAATAATCAAAAAAGCCCAGACGACATTGTCTGAGCGTTCTTCTATATTGTCGTTTAACCAAGTTGAGTTTAGTTTTTCAGGCTATTTCTTCAACAAACCTTGTTCTTGTAGAAACTCCTTGGCTACTTGTTCTGCTGACTTGCCTTCAACACCGACTTGGTAGTTGAGCTGGCTCATCTGGCTTTCAGTAATTTTACCAGCCAATTTATTGAGAACTGTTTCCAACTCTGGATGTTTCTTGAGAAGAGCTTCTTTCATCAGTGGAGCTCCTTGATAAGGTGGGAAGAGTTGCTTGTCATCTTCCAAGACCTGCAAATCATAACGCGCCAATTCCGCATCAGTCGAATAGGCGTCCGTGATTTGAATATCACCTGACTGAATAGCCTGATAGCGAAGGGCTGGTTCCATCGTAGCTACATTGAGATTGAGACCATACATTGATTGTAAGCCCTTATTTCCATCTTCACGGTCATTAAATTCGAGTGTAAATCCAGCCTTCAACTGCCCTTCCACTTTTTTCAAGTCCGAAATGGTCTTCAAGCCATATTCTTGAGCAATCTTTTTTGGAACAGCTACAGCATAGGTATTTTGATAAGACATGGGTTTGAGATAGGCTAGATGATCCTGTTTGGCAATACCATCACGCGCCACCTGATAAACCTGCTCTGGCTCATGACTCACTTTAGGTGATGGTTGCAGCAAACTTTCAGTCACCGTACCAGTAAATTCAGGATAGATGTCAATATCGCCTTTTTTCAAAGCTTCATAAAGAAAGCTTGTTTTCCCAAAATTCGGTTTAACAGTCGCAGTCATGCTGGTATTTTCTTCAATAAGGAGTTTATACATATTGGCCAAAATTTCTGGTTCCGGTCCCAATTTCCCAGCAATAACCAAGTTTTCTTTCTCTTTTTGAGCCAAAAGAGCTGGACTATAAGACAAACCAAGCAATATGGTCACCAAGGCAAAACCAGAGAAAATCGTCCGCAATTTTGCCTTTTCCATCACTTTTAGTAGGAAGTTAAAGGCAATGGCAAGCACTGCGGAAGAAAGTGCCCCAATCAAAATCAGACTGGCATTATTACGGTCAATTCCCAAAAGGATAAAGGAACCCAGTCCCCCTGCACCAATCAAGGCCGCCAAGGTTGCCGTACCGATAATCAAGACCGCTGCCGTCCGAATCCCAGACATCATAACAGGCATAGCAAGTGGAATTTCAAACTTCTTGAGACGCTCCCACCTAGTCATCCCAAAGGCAATCCCAGCCTCTTGTAGACTTGGATCAATTCCCTTGAGTCCAGTGATGGTATTTTGTAAAATCGGAAAGATCGCATAAATCACTAGAGCTGTCAAAGCCGGCAAGGTTCCAATTCCCATCAAGGGAATAAAGAGCCCTAACAAGGCCAGAGACGGGATGGTCTGGAAAATCCCTGCAATCTGTAAGACCCAATCCGCTAACTTCTCATGATATCGAAGATAAACAGCCAAGGGAATCGCTATAAAGATGGCCAGCAACAAGGTCAAAAGTGACAACTGCAAATGTTGAGATAGAGCTGTCAACCAATCACTAAAACGATCCTGAAAAGTTGCAATTAAATTAGTCATGTACACTACCTCCAAACAAGTCTGCTACAAAATCTGTTGCAGGAGCTTTTAAAATCGTCTCGGGATTCGCCACCTGACGAATCTCTCCATCCTGCAAGACAGCAATACGGTCCGCCAATTTCAGAGCTTCATCCGTATCATGGGTTACAAAAATCGTTGTCATCCCAAATTCTTTATGCAATTCTTTCGTCAGAATCTGCAACTGTTTTCTCGAAATAGCATCCAAGGCTGAAAAAGGTTCATCCATGAGGAGAATCTTAGGCTGACCAATCATAGCACGAACAATACCGACCCGTTGCTGTTCTCCACCAGATAATTCGCTAGGCAAACGATGTCCATACTCAGCTACTGGCAAGCCAACCTTGTCCAAAAGCTCTTCTGTTTTCTGAGCAATTTTTTCCTTAGTCCATCCCTTCATCTCAGGAATCAGGGCAATATTTTCCGCGACCGTTAGATTAGGAAATAGGGCAATAGCCTGTAAAACATAACCAGTAGAAAGACGAAGATCCCGCTCGTCATAGTCTTTGATGCGCTTGCCATCCATATAAATATTTCCATCAGTCGGTTCCAAGAGACGGTTAATCATCTTAATCATGGTCGTCTTACCTGAGCCAGAAGGCCCAACTAAAACCATAAATTCCCCATTCTCAATCCGTAAATTGACATCTCTCAAGACATCTTTTTCTGTATAACGTAAAGCTACATTTTTGTATTCAATCATTCTGTATCCTCAATTTAAAACTTCCCTCGATTGGTCAAGTCTTCTACCTTAGGCATGACTTCCTTATTGCCCCAATACTCCACAATTTTCCCGTTTTCTAGACGGAAGATATCGTACTGGGCATAGGCAACTCAACCAATCCGATTCTGACCATAGCTAACCACATAGTTTCCTTGTCCTTAGAGTTGGAAAACAAAGTCAAAAGTGGCCTTTACTTATAAACAGCTAATTTGCACTATTTTAATCCTCATTTTCCTCCTCTTTCAGATTAGCCAAAATTCTTTCTTGAAAGGCTTCAAACTGACGAATTTCTTCCTCTGAAAATCCTTTGTAAAAGATCGTATCCAATTTCTGACTGACACGATGCCCCACTTCTTTCTGAGACTGGCCCAACTCTGTTAAAACCAAATACTTCTTACGCTTATCTTTTCCACATGGACTAATAGTTACAAGATTTTGTTCCTCTAGCTTTTTAATCATCGTCGTCAGTGTATTATTAGCAAGCCCAGTTTCCAGAGCAATATCTGTCGCAGTTGCGCAGCCAGTTTTACTATTCCATAAAACCGCTAAAATCTTGCCCTGTTCACTCCGATAAAGAGCTTCAGGATCTTGGCTCAGTAACTTTTGAAAAATCCGCCCATTCAACAAACGAATATGATGGGCTACCAAATGACTATCTTTCATGACACCTCCAATTTATTTCGATATCGAAATGAATAAAATAATTGTAACACTCATTATTCCAACTGTCAACTATTTCGATTTAGAAATAATTTTTCCCAGTAAAAAAATCTCCTACCCAAGGTAGAAGAATTTTAATCTTATAAAACTTAATCCGTCATGTCCGATACCAAAGTTCGACGTTCCAATGGAATGCTGCACATAACTAGCAAGAAAATGAAACCTGACTGAATCCAGAAGAGGGCCAAGTCAAAGATTCCGTGTACAGCAACCACTGTAAGGAAAGACAGATAAAGACCGATAATCGGACGTTTCCCCGACTCCTGACTCATATCCATCATCAAGCGAACAGGAGCAACAGAAGACAAGACTAGTAAAATAGTCCCCACAATTCCGTAACTCAGAATCGTATCAATATAAAGACTGTGAGCATGTTCATGATAAGGAGCATTTATTCTAGGATAAGAGTGCATATAGGTTAATGGCCCCTCACCCCAGAAAGGATTTTGCTTAAATAAGGCCATCCCAGCATCCCAGATAGAAATTCGTTCCTCCATAGAAGAGTCTAAAGTCCCCATCCGAACTCCCAAATCACTGGAAAAGAGGAAACTCAAGCCAATCGCAAAGACCCCAATACTAAGCCAAAAGGCCTTCCAGTTTTTAATGGTCGTAAAGAGATAAATAATGGCTCCAGCGATAATAGCAGGAAAGGCGGTTCGATTTTGAGTAAAGTTCAATCCAAAGAGATTCACAAAGCCTGCAATTACACAGAATACTTTCAACCAATTCAACTTGGTCGTTGTAAACAGATAGAAGGCAATCATGATACAGAAACAACAAATAATTCCATAATAATTAGGATTAAAGAAGGTCACTTCTGCACGATTCTGATGCCACACCTGCATATTGGGTGAAAGAAAAGCATAGTTGAATTTCTTCACAATTTGGAAATGTTCTAAACTCGCAAAAGCAGCTGACAAGACGCTACCAAACAAGACGAGCTGCAAAATCAATCGAAAGAATCTATGTGATAAAATCGACTGATAGTGCAAAAAGAAAACAGTAAATAGAAAAATTCCTACTGAAGCCATAAGACCCATCCAATTTTGAGCAAAAGTGGATATAACAGTACTATAGCCAAGAAAAAGAAGTAGCATCGGATGCTCCCCCATTTTCTGAAGAATACTTTTCATATCTCCTGTAAAAATCAAACTGATAATATATAAACAGAATACAACTACAAAAAGATAAAAGGGTAAAAAGATACTCAGGATAATTCCCAATAAAATCAGTTCTTTACTAGACAACCCTTTCAGCTTTTCAATAAAGCCTATTGATTTCAAAATGAATCCTTTCTCTCCAAATCAATTGATTCAGATAATAGTAAGCTACCCTTTATTGTACCACTTTTTTAGCAATTTGAAAACAAAGGAATCGCTTCCATAGGTAAAAAAGCGAGCAAAAATACTGATATTTCAAAACTCAAACTTAATGACTAGATTTACTATAAGAAAATCATACCGTAAAGACTAGGTATATGTTAAAATAGTAGTAATATAATAAGGTTTTGACCAATTATCCAAACTATATTTAAATCATTTACAATTCCTAAAGAAAGGAAACACTATGAAATCTTACCAAGCCGTCTACCAAATTCTAGCTAAAGAAATCGACTATGTCAGCGGAGAAAAAATCGCAGAAGAACTATCACTAAGCCGAACATCAATTTGGAAAGCCATCAAGCGTCTAGAACAAGAAGGCATTGAAATTGATAGTATCAAAAACAAAGGCTATAAACTGGTGAACGGAGACCTTATTCTTCCAGAACTTCTAGAACAAAATCTTCCAATTAAAATCAGTTTTAAACCCGAAACAAAATCAACTCAACTCGATGCAAAAGAAGCAATTGATTTAGGGAATGAAGCAAACACCCTCTATCTAGCTTCCTATCAAACAGCTGGCCGAGGACGTTTTCAACGTTCTTTCTACTCCCCACAAGGTGGCATTTATATGACACTCCATCTCAAACCAAATCTCCCTTACGACAAATTACCATCCTACACACTACTTGTAGCAGGAGCTGTCTACAAAGCCATTAAGAACCTAACTTTAATTGATGTCGACATAAAATGGGTCAATGATATCTACCTAAACAATCATAAAATTGGAGGAATCCTTACTGAGGCAATGACCTCTGTAGAAACTGGCTTAGTCACAGATATCATTATTGGAGTAGGTATTAATTTCACTATTAAAGACTTTCCTCAGGAATTAAAAGAAAAAGCTGCTAGTTTATTTAAAACACCAGCACCTATTACCAGAAATGAATTAATCATAGAAATCTGGCGGACTTTCTTCGAAACACCAGCAGAAGAACTATTATACCTATACAAAAAACAGTCATTCGTTCTAGGAAAAGAAGTGACTTTTACACTAGATCAAAAAGACTACAAGGGACTTGCTAAAGATATCTCTGAAAATGGAAAACTTCTGGTTCAATGTGATAATGGAAAAGAAATCTGGCTAAATAGTGGCGAAATTTCACTCAAGAGTTGGAAGTAATAATAAACTAGCACAACCGTAAAATCAACAATATATACAAATTTTAGTATTTCTTCAGCCCAATACAGTTGAAAAAGAGCCATTTTAAGGAGAATTCTAGTAGGAATACCAGTCGTTTCTAGGTAAGGGGTCTTAGACGGTTTTTGAAAGTCATATTTCTTCATTTGACTTCCAGAACTAGGACAAGATGGGGCATTGTAATCCAGTTTCGCGATGATTTCCTTGTGAGTATCCCTATTGACGATATCTAAAATCTTGATATTTTGGTCTTTGATATCGAACAATTTTGTGATAAAATGTAACTATTCCATATGATTCTTTCTAATGATGGTTTGGTTGCTTTTCATTATAGATCATATGGAACTTTTTTCTACATAAAAATAGGCTCCGTAATATTTATAGGGGGGGGTACCCACTACAAATATTATGGAGTCTTTTTATCGCTCTGAATACCAAAAAAAAAGGACGAAATGTGTCCTTCCTAGAACTTAGCTTTTCTTCAACCCACTACAGTTGACAGAGAGTCGAAATTAAACGGAGAATAAGGGATTCGAACCCTTGCGCCAGTTACCCGACCTAACGATTTAGCAAACCGTCCTCTTCAGCCTCTTGAGTAATTCTCCTATTAATGGGCACGAGTGGACTCGAACCACCGACCTC
>NZ_KV794550.1:0-240 GCF_001808785.1 Streptococcus sp. HMSC077D04
GTTCCCTTCAGCCGGACTTGGGTAATCCTCCATATTATTTAAATGGACCTTGTAGGACTTGAACCTACGACCACTCGGTTATGAGCCGAGAGCTCTAACCAGCTGAGCTAAAGGTCCAACAAGATCATTATAGCGGCGAAGGGGATCGAACCCCCGACCTCCCGGGTATGAACCGGACGCTCTAGCCAGCTGAGCTACACCGCCATATATCGGGAAGACAGGATTCGAACCTGCGACACC
>NZ_KV794551.1:0-742 GCF_001808785.1 Streptococcus sp. HMSC077D04
AGGGTCAGCGGTTCGATCCCGTTAACTCCCATAGGTCCCGTAGTGTAGCGGTTATCACGTCGCCCTGTCACGGCGAAGATCGCGGGTTCGATTCCCGTCGGGACCGTTAGAATAACGTAAGTTATTTTAGACTCGTTAGCTCAGTTGGTAGAGCAATTGACTTTTAATCAATGGGTCACTGGTTCGAGCCCAGTACGGGTCATATATGCGGGTTTGGCGGAATTGGCAGACGCACCAGATTTAGGATCTGGCGCTTAACGGCGTGGGGGTTCAAGTCCCTTAACCCGCATTAAGATATAATAAATGAGCCGGCTTAGCTCAGTTGGTAGAGCATCTGATTTGTAATCAGAGGGTCGCGTGTTCAAGTCATGTAGCCGGCATTTTTAGATAGAAGAAAACAGTGCGAACGTAGTTCAGTGGTAGAACACCACCTTGCCAAGGTGGGGGTCGCGGGTTCGAATCCCGTCGTTCGCTTAGAGAGGCCGGGGTGGCGGAACTGGCAGACGCACAGGACTTAAAATCCTGCGATTGGTAACGATCGTACCGGTTCGATTCCGGTCCTCGGCATAAACTAATGAGCACCCTTAGCTCAACTGGATAGAGTACCTGACTACGAATCAGGCGGTTAGAGGTTCGACTCCTCTAGGGTGCATTTTTCTATTTAACTCGGGAAGTAGCTCAGCTTGGTAGAGTACTTGGTTTGGGACCAAGGTGTCGCAGGTTCGAATCCTGTCTTCCCGAT